>JBBECJ010000359.1:0-2203 GCA_040881885.1 Thermomicrobiales bacterium
CATCCCTCCCCGAAGGGGGAACACATGCTTGTCATCAAGCTCGGCGGGAGCGCCGGGATCGACGTTGAACACACGCTCGACGATCTGGCGACGCTCTGGCCGGGGGAGCGGGTCGTCTTCGTCCATGGCGCGAACGCGGCGCTGGACGCCTTCATGCGTGCCCAGGGGCGCCAGCCGCGGTTGGTGACTTCCTCGACCGGTCAGATCAGCCGCTTCACCGACCGCGAGACGATGGACGACATGCTGGCTGTCTATGCCGGCGTGACCAACAAGCGGCTCGTCGAAGGATTGCAGGCGCGCGGCGTCAACGCCGTCGGCCTGTCCGGTATTGACGGCGGCATCGCGCGCGGAGTCCGCAAGGACGCCCTGCGTGTCGTCGAGGACGGCAAGCCGAAGGTGCTGCGCGGCGACTTCGCCGGCAGCCTCAGAGAGATCAACACCGGCTTGCTGACACTGCTGCTCGACAACGGCTACCTGCCGGTCCTGACGCCGCCCGCCCTCTCGCAGAACGGCGAGGCGATTAACATCGATGGCGACAAGCTCGCCCTCCGGCTGGCGCTGGCGCTCGCCGCATCCGCGCTCGTCATCCTCTCCAATACGGCCGGGTTGCCTCGCTCATTCGCCAGATCGATGTCTCCAGCGACGACTCGACCGGGACCGCGCTGACCGCCGCAGCCGGCCGGATGAAGAAGAAGGTCCAGGCCGGCATCGACGCCGTCCGCCAAGGCATCCCGCTCGTCGTCTTCGGCGACGCCAACGTCGAACGTCCCATCACCGCCGCCATGAACGGACAGGGAACGAATTTCCATGCGGGACATGTGCTGTCCCCAACGCGATGATCTGACCTTCCGGTAGGGGCGAGGCACTGACTCGCCCTGTCACCCGCCCGACGCGTTTCGACAGAGGAGCACAGATGAGCGTCACCACAACCGACATTGTCGCAACCGACCGCGACCTGCAGCCGCCGCTGTACGCCAAGCGCGACATAGCGCTCGTTCGTGGGGAGGGAGCCGTCCTCTGGGACAGCGACGGCCGCGAGTACATCGATGTCATGAGCAACTACGGCGTCAACGTCCTCGGCCACGCCCACCCGGCGGTGACAGCCGCCATTACCGAGCAGGCGAACTTGCTGCTCAGCGTCCACCAGTCGTTCGCTAGCGACACGCGCGCAAAGTTCCTCGAAGCCCTCCTGGCCGCCGCTCCGGAAGGGCTGACGCGCGCCTTTCTGAGCAACTCGGGGACCGAGGCGATCGAGGCCGGCCTCAAGTTCGCGCGGGTCGCAACCGGCAAGACGAAGCTCGTCGCGGCCCGTGGCGGCTACCACGGCCGGACGATCGGCGCGCTGGCGGCGACGGCCGACAAGAAGTATCGCGAGCCGTTCGCGGACATCCTGCCACAGGTCGCCCACGTCCCGTTCAACGACCTCGACCAACTCCACGAAGCCGTCGATGCCGACACAGCCGCGATCGTCCTCGAACCGATCCAGGGCGAGGGCGGCATCCACGTCCCCGACGACGGCTACCTGGCCGGCGCCGCCGAGATCGCGCGGGAGGCCGGCGCGCTGCTGATCTTCGACGAGGTCCAGACCGCGCTGCGCACCGGCGCGTACTTCGCCTGCCAGCACGAGGGCGTCACGCCCGACATCCTCTGCACCGCCAAGGGCCTCGCCAACGGCGTCCCAATCGGCGCGACGCTGCTGACCGAGCCGATCGCTTCCGCGATGGGCGGGGGCGTCCACGGCTCGACCTTCGGAGGCAACCCGCTCGCCTGCGCGGCCGGACTCGCCACCCTCCAGGCCATCCAGGACGAGGGGCTGCTGGCCAGCGGCGTCGAGCGCGGCGCGCGGCTGCGCGCAGCCATCCTCTCCCTCGACAGTCCGAAGGTGCGCGCCGTCCGTGGCCGTGGCCTGATGATCGGCGTCGAGTTCAAGACGCGCGTCACGCCGATCCTCAAGGGCCTCCAGGATCGCGGCGTCCTCGCCCTCCCGGCCGGCAGCCTTATCATCCGCTTCCTGCCCCCGCTCGTCATCACCGACGCGCAGGTGGACCAGGTCGTCGCTGCACTCGGTGAGACGCTGGCGTAGGCGTCCGGGACTGGAACCGGGAATCGAGAGCGTTGTCCCGTGGCGTACGTTGGCCGGGTGGGGGGCAGGGCGGGTCTCGTGACGTTCGATGTGTCAAGCTGGCCACAACGACCCGCCCCT
>JBBECJ010000360.1:0-13953 GCA_040881885.1 Thermomicrobiales bacterium
CCGAGAGCGACGACGCGACGCGGCTCGACCGGTTTGTGACCGATCGCATGCCGGACACTTCACGGTCGTTCGTCCAGCGGCTGATCGAATCCGGCGCGGTGCTGGTCAACGGGGAGTTGCCGCGGCCAAGCCAACGGGTTACGTCAGGCGACACGATCGAAGTCCGGGCGCCACGTCCGCAAGAGCCGACCGAGATCACGCCGGCGCACATCGCGGTCCCGATCGTGTTCGAGGACGATGATGTGCTGGTGTTCGACAAGCCGGCCGGCCTGGTCGTTCACCCAGCGCCAGGTCACGAGCATGGAACGCTCGTCAATGTCCTGCGCTGGATCCGGCCAGAGATCATCGCGCCCGGCACCGAGCGGCCCGGCATCGTTCATCGGCTGGACAAGGACACGTCGGGGTTGATCGTCGTCGCGAAGAACGAGCGGGCGCGGCTCGCGCTGCTTCGGCAGTGGCAGAGGCGCAATGTCCTCAAGGACTACACAGCGCTGGTTGTCGGGAACGTCAAGGAAGAAACGGTGACGGTCGACGCACCGATCGGCCGGGATCCGCACAATCGCAAGCGAATGGCGGTCGTCCAGGGAGGACGACCGGCGGTAAGCCACCTGCGTGTCGAGGCGCGTTATCCTGGCTGCACGCTGCTGGACGTGCGGATTGAGACTGGAAGAACCCATCAGATCCGCGTCCATTGCGCGTTCATCAAGCATCCGGTCGTTGGCGACGCGCTCTACGGCGGGGCGACACGTAGCATTCCAATCAACCGCCAGTTCCTGCATGCGCGACGTCTCCGGTTCGCGCTTCCCGGCGGCCAGACGGTGGATATTGAGGCGCCGCTGCCGGCTGAGTTGACGGACGTGTTGCGACAACTCGAAGCGCGCGCATGACTCGTTCTCTGCGAGATGATGTCGAGCAGATTTACCGGGCGGCGCTCAAACCGGTAGGCGCCGGCGATGCTGTGAGCGCGCAGCTCGGAGTCACTGATGCAGGTGAGTTGCTGGTCGGCGACTGGCGCGTCGATCCCGGGCAGTCGGGGGTCTTTGCGATCGCGATTGGCAAGGCTGCGGTTGGAATGATCGACGCGGCAGCCCAGCAGCTCGGCGGACTGTTTGAGTCTGGAATCGCGGTCACGAAGGCTGAGGCGCCGTCGAGCGATGGGCGGGTGTCGGTCATGTACGGATCACACCCGACGCCGGATGAGCGGTCGCTCGAAGCCGGGAACGCCGTCATGCGGTTCGCGGCGGATGTTCCAGACGGCGCGGTCGTGCTGTGTCTGATCTCAGGAGGCGGCTCGGCGCTTGTCGAGAGCCTGCGCGAAGGAATTGACCTTGGACGGTTGCGCGAGCTGACGACCGGGCTGTTACGGGCTGGTGCGTCGATTCACGAGCTCAACGCCGTCCGCTCGCGCTTGAGCAGGATCAAGGCCGGGGGGTTGTTGCAGGCGCTCGGGCATGCGCGCGTCTTCAACCTGATCGTGTCGGATGTGCAGGGCGATGACTTGCAGACGATCGCCAGCGGGCCAACCGTGCCTGCGGTTGACGGTGATGCCGGCGCGGTCATGCGAACGTACTCGATGGCTGGGACGATCCCGCAGAATCAACCCCGA
Source organism: Thermomicrobiales bacterium (assembly GCA_040881885.1). GTDB lineage: Bacteria > Chloroflexota > Chloroflexia > Thermomicrobiales > CFX8 > JBBECJ01. The sequence continues at coordinate 1,607 of JBBECJ010000360.1, forward strand.
GGAGGCTTGCCGATGCCCCCAACGATTGTGGTTGCCAACCTGTCGACAGCGATCGAGGCGGCGGCGGTTGAAGCCGCCGAAATCGGATATGCGCCGGTCATCATCACGCGCACACTGGACATCGAGGCGCGTGAAGCCGGCAAGATGCTGGCCGCGATGGTTGCCGATGGCGCGGCAGGGTTGACGACGCACGGTCGGGGGACGTGCCTGCTGGCGGGAGGCGAGACGACGGTCACGGTGCGCGGCGACGGCGTGGGCGGGCGCAACACGGAGGCCGCGCTGTCCGCCGCGATCCGGCTGTCTGGCGCGCAGGGCGCCGCGCTCGGATTCCTGGCAACGGACGGGGACGACGGCGCGACGGGCGCGGCGGGCGGGATCGTCGATGGGGCAACGGTGGACGCGGCGAACCGGAGTGAAGCGTTGCGGGCGCTGGCGGAGAATGACTCGTTCACGTTTCTGCGCAAGCGAGGCGCCGCGTTGATCACCGGGCCGAGCGGGACCAATGTGAACGACCTGGTTGTTGGTCTGATCGGTTAATGATTCCGGACCGGGCGAATTTGGGAGTCTGCTATAGTACGCCACCAGCGATCAAGAATGGAAAGGGATCACCGGCAATGAATGTCAGCGAAGCGATCGTCACGATCCTCGCCGAGAGCGGTGTCGAGCATGTGTTCGGCCTGCCAGGCGACACCGGGATGGACTTCTACGACGCTCTCTATCGCAACGAGGGGCGCATTCAGCACATCCTGACACGCGACGAGCGCTCGGCGTCGTTCATGGCTGCCGCCTATGCGCGTGTGACAGGCAAGCTTGGTGTCTGCGAGGGCCCGAGCGGTGGCGGGGCAACCTACATCGTGCCGGGCGTTGCTGAAGCGCACGGCTCGTGCCTCCCGCTGCTATGCCTGACATCCGACACGCCGATTCGCGAAGAGGGCCGTGGCGTCCTGACGGAGCTGAACCAGCCGGCGCTGTTCGCGCCGATCACGAAGTGGTCGGCGCGCTTGACGACGGCCGACACGGCGTCGGACATCATCCGCCGCGCGGTGCGGCTGGCGACGACCGACCGTCCCGGCGCGGTCGCGCTCTCGATGCCGGCCGACATTCTGAAGGCGGATGTCGATGACGCGAACGTGTACGGGACTCCGCAGTTCATGGCCGCGCCGGCGTCACGGACGCGGCCGGACACGGACGCGGTCAACCGCGCGGCCGATCTGCTGCGAGCGGCCAGGCGGCCAGTAATCGTGGCCGGCGGCGGTGTGCTGATCTCGCGCGCCTGGGACGCGCTGACGGCGCTGGCCGAGGCGGGCGCGATCCCGGTCGGCACGTCGATCAACGGCAAGGGCAGCATCGCCGAGACCCATCCGCTCAGCCTGGGCGTCATTGGCGGCAATGGGGCGCGGCGATACGCGAACCGGATCGTCGCTGAGGCTGATCTGCTATTGCTGATCGGGACTCGGACCGATTCCACGACGACGCTGAATTGGACGCTTCCAGCGATGCGGCCGGGTCCAACGGTTATCCACATCGATGTCGATGCCTGGCAGATCGGCAACAATTACCGGACGGCGGTCGGGCTGATCGGTGACGCGCGGGCGTCACTCGAAGATCTGCTGACGGCCTTTGGGAGTCAATCAGCAGACGGCGAGCGGACGCTCTGGCTCGATCAGATCGCGGCCCAGAAGCGCGAATATTTCGAGACTGTTGCGGCTGAAGCAAGCTCCGACGCGCAGCCGATCAAACCGCAGCGCGTGATCACGACCCTCAAGCGGCTCGTCGACGCCGAGACGGTGCTTGTCGCGGACCCCGGCACGCCGACGCCGTACATCGGCGCGCAGTACCAGCTTGAGCAGCCGGGGCGTTGGACGGTCATCCCGCGCGCGCACGGTGGTCTCGGCTATGCGCTCCCGGCGGTAGTCGGCGCATACTACGGGCGTCCGAACGTGCGGACGGTCGGGCTGATGGGAGACGGCTCGTTCGGAATGTCGGTCGGTGAACTGGAGACGATCTCGCGGCTAAATCTTCCGATCGTGCTCCTGCACTTCAACAATGGCTGCTTTGGCTGGATCAAGGAACTGCAACACCTCTACCACGACAGGCGCTATTTCTCGGTCGACTTCAACCCGGTCGATTACGCAGCGATTGCGCGCGGCTTCGGGCTACGCGCCTGGCAGGTGACTGACCCCGCTGATCTCGAAGGCGTCATGCGTCAGGCGCTCGACTTTGGCGGTCCGTCCTTCGTCGACATGGTGACCGAGGCGCAGATGACGGAGACGCCGCCGGTCCATGCCTGGCTCGAAGCGGCGGCAGCTCATCAATAGCGGCCGATCTGAATCGGAAGAGGTTCAAATGGCGAGACCGATGCTGCTGGACGTAGACACCGGCGTTGACGACGCGGTCGCGATCGCGCGCGCGTCGAGCCTCGAATCGCACGAGTTGGTCGCGTTGACGACGGTGGCCGGCAACGTGCCGGTCGAGTTCACAACGGCCAATACGTTGACGGTCGCGGCCTGGCTGGGCATCGACGTGCCGATCTACCGCGGGATGAGCGAACCGCTGGCGCGACCGCTGTACACCGCGCGCGAGCACCACGGCTTCGACGGGCTGGGCGGGTGGAAGCCGCCAGTGACGCCGGCCAAACTCGAGACCGAGACGGCGCCGGAGGCGATTGTCCGGCTGGCGCGCGAACATCGTGGAGAGATCACCTTCGTGTTTGTCGGCCCGCTGACGAACCTGGCTGTCGCGTTGTCGCTGGAACCTCGAATCACCGAGTGGGTCGATCGTCTGGTCATCATGGGCGGAGCCTTCGCCGTGCCTGGCAACACAACCGCGGTGGCCGAGTTCAACATCTACGCCGACCCTGAGGCTGCCGCGAAGGTGGCTCGCTCGGCGATACGCTCCGTCTGGGTAGGGCTTGACGCGACGCACGAGACCGGCGTCACACGCGCTCAATGGGAGCGATTGGCAGAGACCGACGACCCCGGACACGTGCTTGTTCGTGAGGTGATGCGGCGCTCGCTAACCGAATTCAACCGTCCCCGCTTTTATCTGCATGACCCGCTGGCTGTGGCGGTCGCCGAGTCGGAAGGAGCGGTCGAGATGTGGGTTGGGCAGGTGGTGGTCGATGTTGGGGAGTTCGAGCGCGGCAAGACGCGTTTAACGGAACCGGTTGATGCGGACGCGGCGTCGATTGCCGCGCGACGTGTTAATCATGACGTGTTCAACGCCATCCTCGGGCGGCTCGCGCCGATAGGAGACTGAATTAGTACTCATACCGCTTGACGTTGCCTGAGTGTACGTACACAATGGGCCAATGGTACGGCTGACCCGGAACGGATGTGTGCGACGTGTTAGACGAAACCCGCCTCGTTCAGCAAACGCCTCTCCAGGATGTCGATCTGTTGCAGCGACTCAACCAGTATTTCGCGACGCTGGACCTGCGCCTGCGGCAGGGCCAGGGCTGGCTGATCTATAACGCCAGTGGGAGCCGCGCTGGCAGGATCGCGCGCTTCATGCACGATCGCGTGAACAATTCGGACGTTCCGTTCAGCCACTTCTTTCTGCCGTGGCGGGACTTCGCGCTGACGTCGTATCTACTGCAGGTTGAGTTGCGCGAGCAGACCGAGCGGCAGGTTGAGATGAGCGAACGAGAACGCCAGGAGTACGCGATCGCCACGCGGGTTTCGCGGCAGACACTGGCGAGATTGGCGACGGCCGATCTGCTGATCCTGAGTGGTCTGGTTCCTCAACACGGCTTCGAGGTGAGCTATCTCGACCAGACGATCGAGCGGCGCTACAACAGCCGGTTGGCGACGATCATCATCACACCAGAGCAACCGCACGAACTTGCGCTGGACGTTGTCCGGCTCGGCGTTGATTGCGAGGAGGCCTGGTCGCGGATGTCGTCCAAGCTGTACGAGACGAATCTGGTTGCGGTGTGAGTGTTGAGTGATGAGTGATGAGGCACGAGGCCAGTGTCCATCTCATTCGTGATCTCTATCGCTGGTTTGTGGCTACGACGATCGCTCGAGGGCCAGGTTGGCGAAAGCGCCGAGATGGTTGGCGACGACCGGATCGTTGATCATGTCCAGGCGGCGGATGGCCCGGTCGGTGAAATCGCGCGCCACGGCGACTGATTCCTCGATTGCTCCCGATTCTTCAATCAACGACGCGACCGCGGCGTAGTCGGCGTCGGAGACATCGACGCCATTGACGACTCGCTCGACCTCGCTTGCGATCGGGCTGCCGTTGAGGCGCGATATCAGCAGCATCGTCGGTAGCGTTACCGTCCCCTGGCGCAGGTCGAGATTGGCGGGCTTGCCGGTTGTCGCGGTCGTCGAGCTGAGGTCGAGCACGTCGTCGACGATCTGGAAGGCCATTCCCACCTCGGCGCCGAAGGCGCGCAGGTTCTGGATCGCGTCCTCGCCCGCGCCGCCAATGACGGCTCCCATTTCGGCAGCGCCGGCGAACAACGCCGCGGTCTTGCCATAGATTCGGCGCTCATACTCGTCACGGGTCTGGTCGAGACGGTGGGCGGTAAACACCTCACGCAGTTGACCGTCGCAGATGTCGGCCAGCGACGCGGCGAAGACGGCGACCACGCGCGGATTCATCGTCTCGGCGGCCAGGATCGCGGACTGAGCGAACAGATAGTCACCGATCAGGATGACGGTCCCAGAGTCGAACATCGAGTTCAAGGTTGGCTGGCCGCGCCGCAACTGCGACATGTCGATGGTGTCATCGTGGACGAGCGAGGCGGTATGCAGCATCTCGACACCAGCCGCCGCCGGGATCAGTGGCTCGATATCATACGAGTACGCGCGAGCCGAAAGCAGTAGCAGGATCGGGCGCAGGCGCTTGCCGCCGGCGCCGATGATCGCCTGCAGGATGTCACCAAGCTCGGGAAACTCAACCTGGGCCGCGAGCCGCACGCGCGCTTCGACGCGAGCCAGGTCATCCTGAAGGCTGTTGACAACTTCCGCGAACGCGACCGTCGCGCTGTTGGTGTCTAATCGGGATACCAAGTGGCTACCGCCTGTGAGATTCGATCAGGTCAACGACATCATCGTGAGATTCCTCACATGTCTATTGAAGCATACGGACGGCGATACAGGCGAGCAATTGCGGCATGTGGTTGGCTGTTCTGGTCTTGATTTCATTGTCACTGAGGCTGCGATGTACACTATCTTGACGTAGACGTGTCACAACCCGGCCGGCCGGTCATGTCCATGACGGGTGCGAGGCTGTGCGGCAGGCATGTGTCCAGAGCGGTGAGATCGCGGTTGCGATGTTGCGTCCATCTGGTTGTGCTCAGGAGGGGCCTGTTTGATTCCAGCACGCAACGTCCCTGGACGACGCAGGCGGTGGGATCGTGTCAGCTGGTGGCACAGTCTTATCCTCGTCGTGCCGCTGCTCGGGTTGATCGCGATCGCAGCCTTCTCGTCGTCAGACGATGATGAGGGTCTGACCGGTTTTGTGCGCGACGCGTTCACTGGCGAGCCCGTCTCTGGCGCGGTCGTATCGACGGCGAACGCGATCGCGACCACGAATGGTGACGGCGCGTTTACGCTGAACGATCTGACAGCGACATCGATGTCGATCAGCCGTGAGGATTACGCGAGCACCCAGGTCAGCATCACAGCCCCCGACGTCGAATACAACGTCGATCTACGGCCCACGACGGTACGAGGATCAGTCACGAACAAGAAGACTGGCGAGCCGATGTCGGGCGTCGCAGTCGCGGCGACCGGCCCCGACGGCGCGACCACGTCGACAGTGACGGACGACAACGGTGAGTACACGTTGGAAGGCGTGCCGGACGGCGCCGAGGTCACGGTAACGTTCGAAGGGTTTACTGTCGCGACGCTGCCGCTCGACTCCGACGCGAACCTCGACTTCGAGATACGGCCAGATGTCCTATCGGGAAGCGTCGTTGATGAGGATGGTCAGCCGGTGTCAGACGCGGTTGTCAGCGTCGGGACGGCGACGGCAACGACTGGCGAGGATGGAAGCTATCGGGTTGGTGGAATCCCTGAGAGCGGCGAGATCATGATCCGCAAGCCGGGATACCTGGACGTGACCGGAGAGCTGCCGGACTCCCTACGGTTCGACGCGACGATGACGCAGTTCCTGGTTCGCGCAATCTACTCGACGGCGCAGTACGCCGCCGCAGACGAGTTGTGGGGCGAACTCATCGACATTGCCGACACGACGGAGATCAATGCCATCGTCCTCGATCTGAAGGATTCGACCGGGAAGGTCTATTACGACACCGATGTGGCGTTGGCCACCGAGATCGGGGCGACGACGCCGATGTACGACATCCGTGAGCGGCTAGCGGACCTGAAGGAGCGCGACATTTACACGATCGCGCGGATCGTGGTCTTCGAAGATCCGATCCTTGCGACGGCGCGCAACGATCTGGCGATTCACGACGTGACGACTGGTGGACTCTGGACGACCTGGAACGGCCTGGCTTGGGTCAATGCTCACGAGCGCGAAGTCTGGGATTACAACATTGACATTGCTCTGGAAGCTGCCGAACTGGGTTTCGACGAAATCCAGCTCGACTATATTCGTTTTCCATCCGACGGGTTGCTCGAAAACGCCGACTACGGCCCGGAATATGCGGACGACCTCCGGGTGGACGCGATTACCGGCTTCCTGACTGAGATGCAGGCAGCGCTCAAGCCGACAGGGTCACTGCTTGCGGTAGATATCTTCGGGATAACGATGTTCGAGGATGACGACGCCGGCATCGGCCAGAACTTCGCGGCCATTGCCCCATTGGTTGACGTGATCTGCCCGATGATTTATCCGTCCCACTTCTATCCCGGAGAAATGGGATTCGACATTCCCAACAACCATCCATACGAGGTGATCTTGCAGAGTCTCCAACGTGGCGCCGACCTGGTGCCAGAAGCGCGCGGCAAGCTGCGCCCGTGGCTTCAGGACTTCTCATACGGTGAGGGGATCGCTTACGACGAGGCGGAGGTTGCCGCGCAGATCGAGGCAACTGAAGACTTTGGAGCGGTGGGCTGGATGATCTGGGCGCCTGACAACGTCTACTCGACCGGTGCGTTCGATCCGGAATAGCCCTGGATGTCGATGACGCCTGGCGTCGGATGGGCCGAGCAATTCCTGACAGTGAGTCGCGTGTGACAGTCGATCGACAGCCGGCACTGCCGGCGCAGTTCACCTATCGCTCAAGCCTCGCGGCGTATGTCGCGGTGTTGCGCCCGAAACAGTGGACAAAGAACGCCGTCGTCTTCGCGGCGCTTGTGTTCGACCATGGGTTGTTTGACGCAACACGGCTGCTGACGGTGGTCGGCGCCGCCATTTGCTTCTGCTTTGCAAGTAGCGCGATTTATATCGTGAACGATCTTCGCGACGCGGAATCCGATCGGCAGCATCCGCACAAGCGCATGCGCCCGATCGCCTCCGGGCAGATCAGCCGACAGTCCGCACGCTTGCTCGCCGGCCTGCTGCTGCTGGGTTCCTTACCAGCGGCTGCGCTGCTACGGCCGCAATTCGCGGCGGTCGTCGCCGGATACCTGGCACTGATGACTGCATATTCGTATGCGCTAAAGCACTTTGTCATCGTCGATGTGTTTGCCATTTCTGCCGGGTTCGTGCTGCGCGCGGCAGGTGGCGCAGTCGTTCTCGATGTACCGATCAGCCCGTGGTTGTATGTCTGCACGGTGCTGCTGTCGTTGTTCATCGGATTCGGCAAGCGCCGCAGCGAACTGTTGCTACTTGAATCGGGCGCCGGCGCCCACCGGCGCAACCTGGATGAGTACTCCCCTGAGCTGCTGGACCAGTTCATGATGATTACCGCCGCAGCGACGATCATGGCGTACTCGCTGTACACGATCGAAGCCACGACCCTGCCGGACAATCACGCGATGATGCTGACGATCCCGTTCGTGATGTACGCGATCCTGCGCTATCTCTTCCTGATCCACCGGCGAGACGGCGGCGGTTCGCCTGAGCTGGCGCTGCTGACTGATCTGCCGCTGCTCGGCTGTATCACGCTCTGGGGCGTCACGGCGGTGCTGATTCTTTACGCCGGATAGCATGACACATCCTACATTGGTAACTTTGAGTCGCTCATTGTCAACTTTGTAGTCACATGCTAGAATAGTTACGACTGTCGAGATTGACGAAGGCAATCGACGGTCAGGCGACAGCGAAGGCCCAAATCGGGCCGTGCATCCTGAGGACAATCATCATGTACGTGGTTCATAAGGGCGGAAATCGCAACATTGAGCGCATTCAGCACGACATGGAGGACGTCTTTCACGCGCTGATGTCGACCGGGAGGCCAATTCGGGTTCGGATCGCGAGTGGCGCGACGCCCGCCTGGCGTCCGCCGGTCGAGGTCTACGAAACCGACGACGCGTTGGTCGTCCTGGTCGAGCTGGCGGGACTGAGCGAAGAGGAGATCGAGGTCGTTCTGGACGACTCGGTCATGACGGTTCGTGGAGACAGGCGGCCCGCCGCCTGCGAGGACCGTCGGACAGTCCATGCAATGGGCATCCTCTATGGACCCTTCGCGGCCGACGTGTATTTGCCATTCAGTGTCGACCACGATCGTGTCGAGGCTGATTACGAGGCCGGAATGCTTCGCGTTAGGTTGCCGAGAGCCTCGGCGACGCGGATCGCGATCGGCAGCGACGGACGATAGGCGCTTGGCGGCAGTCGACGAGGCTTTAGTCCGGCAGGTTGCGCGAATCCGCCCGTTTTCCCTGAACAATGCAAGAAGGAGCCACGAGTGGCTGACGAACACAACGAAGTGACAGACGTGAATGCTGAGCAGTCTGTCGTTGGTGAGGTCGAAATTGTAGACGGCCCGCCAACTGAATCAACTGAGCAGGATTCTGCGAACGCCAAGACAATGCCGGTCCTGCCGCTGCGCGCGACTGTTGTTTTTCCACTGACGATCGTGCCGCTGGCCGCGGCTCAGCCGCGATCGTTGCGGTTAATTGATGCGGTCGCGTCAGGCGACCGGACGGTTGTGCTGGTGTTGCAGAACAGCTCCGAACAGGAGGGCGCCGGACCCGGTGAAACGGCTGAGATCGGCACGCTCGCGACGATTCATCAGATGATGCGTGTGCCGGACGGCAGCGTCCGGCTAGCCGTCCAGGGACTGAAGCGCGTCAGAATCGACCGCTGGGTGTCCGAAGAGCCGTACCTGACGGCCGAAGTGACGGAACTGCCCGAGACCGAGGAAGACGACATCGAAACGAAGGCGCTGATGCGCTCGACGGTCGAGCTCTTCCAGCGATTGGTCAGCCTCGTCTCGAACCTGCCGGATGAACTCGTGACCGCCGCCCTGAATATTGACGAGCCGATTCAGCTCGTCTACCTGATCGCGACCAATCTGCGGATGGAGCCGGAAGAGCGCCAGCAGCTGCTGGAGCTGAACTCGGTCCGCGAGAAGCTGGAGCAGATCGCGCGCTTCATGGCCAAGGAGCTCGACCTGCTCGAACTGGGCAAGAAAATCCAGGGCGAGGTCCAGGAAGAGGTCGGCCGCAACCAGCGCGAATACTACCTGCGCGAGCAGATGAAGGCGATTCAGAAGGAGCTTGGCGAGTCGGACGGCCAGGAGGCCGAAGTGACGGCGCTGCGTGAGCAGATCGAGAATGCGGGCATGCCGGAGGAGGCGTTGAAGGAGGCCAATCGGGAATTGAACCGGTTGTCGAAGCTGCCACCGGCGGCGGCCGAGTACGGTGTAATCAAGACCTACCTCGACTGGCTCGTCTCGATGCCGTGGATCGTCTCAACCGAATCGGAGATCGATGTCAAGGCGGCGCGCGAGATTCTCGACCGCGACCACTTCGATATGGAGAAGGTCAAGGACCGGATCCTGGAGTACCTGGCTGTCCATCGGCTGCGAAAGGAGCGGATGGAGGCTGGAGAGACGATCGATGGCCGCGAGCCAATTCTGTGCTTCGTCGGACCACCGGGGGTCGGCAAGACATCGCTGGCGCAGTCGATCGCTGACGCGATTGGCCGCAAGTTCACGCGCATGTCGCTTGGCGGCGTCCGTGACGAGGCCGAGATCCGAGGCCACCGGCGGACCTACATCGGCGCAATGCCTGGCCGGATCATTCAGGCCATTCGTCGTACGGGTACGAATGACCCGGTCTTTGTGCTGGACGAGGTTGACAAGCTCGGTGCGGACTGGCGCGGTGACCCATCGTCGGCGCTGTTGGAGGTGCTCGATCCGGAGCAGAACAACACGTTCCGCGATCACTATCTTGACGTGCCGTTCGACCTGAGCAAGGTCATGTTCATCACGACCGCCAACCTGCTCGACACAATCCCAGCGCCGCTGCGCGATCGGATGGAGATCATCCACCTCTCCGGCTACACCGACGCGGAAAAGCTCCAGATCGCCAAGCGCTATCTGGCGCCACGTCAGCTGCGGGCGAACGCGATTCCGGATCTCGGGGTCGAGTGGGAGGACGAGGCGCTCCTATCCATCATTCAGGGGTATACGCGCGAGAGTGGTGTCCGCAACCTGGAGCGAGAGATCGGATCGGTTTCGCGCAAGCTGGCGACCCGACAAGCTTCAGGAGAGGCGCTGCCGGATCGGGTGACACCGGATGTCGTGCGCGAGTACCTGGGCCGGCCCCGCTTCTTCTATGAAGAGCTGGAGACCCGCACGTCGCTGCCGGGCGTGGCGATCGGAGTCGGTGTTACGGCAGTCGGTGGCGACATCATGTTCATCGAGACCTCGCAGAGCGAGGGACGCGGCAATCTGACGATCACCGGCCAGCTTGGCGATGTGATGAAAGAATCGGCCCAGGCGGCGATGTCGTTCGTCCGATCGCGGGCCGACGACCTTGGGATCAGCTCGAGCGTCTTCAAGGATGTCGATATCCATGTCCACGTCCCGGCAGGAGCGACGCCGAAGGATGGGCCATCAGCGGGCGTCGCGCTGACGACGGCACTGGTGTCGCTGTTGACCGGGATCGCGGTCCGCGAGGATGTCGCGATGACTGGCGAGGTGACGCTGCGGGGTCAGGTGTTGCCCGTCGGCGGCATCAAGGAGAAGGCGCTTGCCGCGCACCGCGCGGGGGTGACAACCTTCATCCTGCCCAAGCGCAACGAAGCCGATCTGGACGATCTGCCCGCTAACCTGAAGGAGGCTCTGCGCTTCGTTCCGGTTGACACGATCGACGAAGCGCTCGAAGTCGCGCTGCCGGAGGAGTTCCATCTGCGCCGGCACACGCGGGATGAGTTCTCCGCCCTACAGAGCGGAGAGCGAATCGCCGCCCAGGCAAGCGCTTAGGATCAGGTAGTCAACACGTAGATGAGGGCGACCCGAAGGCGTCGCCCTCGTTCGTCTGTAGTGGCGCCGTGCTAGACGGCGACGGCTTGCGACTTCCTGGCTGCCTCGGCGACGAGCGCGGCGAACGGCTTGAGGTGCTCTGGGTGTTCGCGGAACATCATCTCCGGATGCCACTGGACGCCGAGAATCCACGAGCTGGCCGGATGAGACACGCCTTCGATGATCTCGTCGGGAGAGGCTCCATTAATTTCCAGGTCAGGCGCCAGTTCCCGAATGGCCTGGTGGTGGAACGAGTTGACGTTGATTTCGTCGGCCTCGTAGGTTCGCGCCAGTAACGAACCGGGCGTGACGCTGACGGTGTGGCTCGGGTCTTCCTTGCGAATGCCGTGCTCCTGTTGGCGATGCTCGATCTCGGTTGAGTATTGATCGGCGACATCCTGGATCAGCGTGCCGCCGAGCGCGACATTCAGCACTTGAATCCCACGGCAGATGCACAGCATCGGGATGTCAAGGGTCGTCGCCTCGCGGACGAGCGCGATTTCCAGTTCGTCGCGGAGGTCATGGATGCCGTAGGTTGCGTCGTGGACTTCGTCGTCGCCGTAGCGATCGGGGCGAATGTCGCCACCGCCGCTGATCAGGAGTCCGTCGATAACGGAGATGATCTCGTGGATGTTTCCGACCTGAGGCGGAATGACGATCGGCACGCCGCCGGCGGCTTCGATCGCCTCGGTGTAGGTTGTCGCCGCGGCATAGCGCCGGAACGAGCCGTGCGCCTGGGTGTCCTCCATTGGTGATGGGGTGATGCCGATGATTGGCTTTCGAACTGACATCGTGTCGTCTGCTCCTCCGTTGGTGGTGAACTGCCATGGGATTGGCGCTGCGGAGGATGATACTCCGAGTGTGCGGGCCACGGTGGATAGGCTGCGGCCGTCCCGGCGCGACGCGTGTTCCACCTGGTCAACACGGGACGGTTCGGGCAAGTTCGAGGCGGTTGCGTCGATGGTGTTCGGTGCGTTGATCGACGCGCGGCGCGATCGTCCGACAGGATGCA
>JBBECJ010000361.1:0-13768 GCA_040881885.1 Thermomicrobiales bacterium
GTGTGGTTTCCGAACCTGCGCGACGCAGGCGTGCGCTTCACCCTTGCGGGGGGGGGCGTCCTCGGCGTCCCACGCGACCACATGCCGATCATGTCCTACGACCGCCGGACCGGCGTCGCGATGGGGTATGGCTACACCGGTGAAGGTGTCGCGACCGCCAATCTCTCCGGCCGTGTCCTGGCCGACCTGATCACCGAAGCGGACAGCGAACTGATCCAACTGCCGATGACACGCCACCAGCCGATCGATTGGGAGCCGGAACCGCTCCGCTGGCTGGGTTACTCGATCGTGCGCCGTGGCCGCTACCGGGCCGACGAGCAGGTCGAGCGAACGGGACGCTACCCAGAGCAGCCAGGCATTGCCCAGCGCCTCTGGGACCTCGAGCCGCCGCGTGGCTGGCGGGCCATCTGGCGGATGGGTCGATGACGGCAGCCTGTGACCGACGTTGACGACAAGTTATCCTGTGCCGGCGCAGGACTGCTGGCGGCGCACACTGGCTGATTGACGCATAGGATGACAGACTGATGGCGATTGACTGGCTCCACGATCACTCCGAGGCACAGGAGCGGGCGCTGCGCTCGCGGCGGCCGATGCTGATCGATGTTTACAAAGTCCCTTGAAGGGGATGCGATCGGCTGGACGCCGATACGTACCCGGACGCGGCGGTCGCCGAGGCGGTGACCGAGCGCTTCGTGCCGCTCAAGCTGCATCTGTTCGAGTCGCCGCGCGAGGTCGTCCGACCCCTGAACGTGATCTGGACGCCAACGCTGCTGATCGCTGACCGGCGGATGACGGTCCACTACCGCTCAATCAACTTCCTGCCGTCCCGGCACTTTCTGACGATGCTCGACATCGGCGAAGCTGAACACTGCCTGCGCTGGAGCAGGACCGAGCAGGCGATCGCTCTCCTCCAGCGCGCCGTCGAACGCGACCCAACCGGCCCGTTCGCCGCCGAGGCCATCTATCGCCTCGGCATCGCCACTTACCTGCTGACCCACTCCAACCCCGAGATGTACGCCGTCTGGCAAGCGCTGCTCGACCGCTTCCCGGAGAGCGAATGGGCGCTGCGGGTTCCGTGACGGAGGAATGAGTGACGCGTAATGCGTGACGCGTGACGCGATGGCGCGGACAGCACCCGTCGAATTGTCATCCTGAACCGCAGTGAAGGATCGCCTGGCTTCGACGCAGACGATGGCGCGTGAGAGTCGATACGCTCGACTCCCAACCGACTCGCTCGTGTTACCAACGCTGAGCGATCCTTCACTGCGGTTCAGGATGACAATTCGACGGGTGCTGTCCGCGCCATCGCGTCACGCGTCCCTCTGAAGCGTCATTCCGCGCGCTTCCAGCAGCGTCCGCAGGCGTTTCCGCGATCTGGGCTGGACGATGGCGAGGGTGGGGGCGCCGGGGATCGGTTGCAGGTGGGGCTGGATCTCCGGGTCGGCCAACAGGTCGGCCAGTTGCTGGGGCTGGTCGAGTTGCAGAATCGTTGCGTCATAGATCGCGCCGCTGCCCCAATCCTTCGCCCAGCGGCGGACGAGCGCGGCCGGCTTGTCTGGCAACGCGCCACCGGAAAGGCGTTCGAGGGTGGCGATGACGGCCTCCGCGTCGAGGCCGGTCCGCGCGCCCTGGCGCAGGCTTGCCGGGGTCAGCTGGAGCCTGCCATCGCTGGCCTCCGCGAACGGGCGCAACGCGTGGAGCGTGTAGATGCTGGGTTGCGGCTGGCGGAACTCGATGACGCCGTCGGCCCGGACATCGAGTTGCGGGCCCGGCTGGAAACCGGAGCCTTCGCTTAAAGTCGGTAGTTGTCCGCCCTCGATCAGTCGCCGGTAGACGGCCTGAAGCTGGTCGCCTGGGACGAGTGCGAGCGTCGGGGCCAGGCGGCGGCCAAGTAGCGGGGCCAGCGCCTCGTCGGCGTAGAGGGCGTCGAGCGCCGCTTCGTCGGCTGTCTGGAGCAGCGGCGCGCGGCGGCGCAGCGTAATGCGCTCGTGCTGGGCGCCCCACTCTTCGAGCGTCCGGCGCACGTTCTGCGGCAGCTCGTGGGCGCTAACCTGCTCCAGGAAGTCCAGCACGGCGGTGGTGTCGAGTCCGGCCTGCTGGGCGCGGTAGATCGACTCGCGCGTCAACTCGTACTCCATCGCCTGGCCAGTGTTGCGCCGATCGGCGATCCGGTCGAGCATGAAGAGAATATCCGCGCCAGTCGGCTGGAAGGCGAAGATCTGGAAATTGGGTTGGATGACGACCAGGGCGGCTGTCTCGTCGAGCGCCAGCGGCTCGCCGCGCAGCAACCGCGCGCCATCATCGGTAATCCGGAAGGCGGTCGGCGTGTCACCGTCGCCGCCGAGATCGACGACGCCGAGCGCGTGCAGCGCCTCTGTCACGATGACACGGATGACGCCGGCCTCGGCGACATCCCAGCCCGCCCGCTCGCTCTCGATGTCGAGCGTGACACCGAGTCCGTTGATGCTGTTTTGGTACGGGTTGAAGTGGCCGAAGCCGTAATAGCGGTAGTTGACCGCGTAGTACGAGTCCCTGGACGGCGTGCGCGAGAACAGGAACTCATAGGCGCGGATTCGCAGACGCGAGATCAGATGATCGAGTGCGACCCACTCACCAGACGGGAACTCCGCCAGCTCGGCCAGCACGCGTTGGCGAGCTGGAGGGACATTCTCCGGAGCGGCATAGACGCCGAGCCCCTTGCCGCGCACGCTCAGGTTCGGGACGCGGTGCAGCTCTGACCAGCGCGTCGTCGTCTGGTAGGCGTCCCACAGTCGCTGGCGGCGCTCGGCGGCCGGCTGCGCCAGAAACTGCTCGCCGCGCTGGTCAAGCAGGAGTTGGCCGACGCTGGCCGCCAGCAGCCCAAGCTCCTCGGCCAACCCACGCAGCAACGAGAAACCGGACAGTTGGTCCTCGGTCTTGACGGCGACAACCTCTTTCTCGCGGCCCAGCGCCTGACCGATCCTGGTCAGCGAACGCTTCATGATCAGGCCGCGGTTGGTCAGCGCGATCGTCTCGCGGTCGGCCAGACTGAAGAGCAGGTAGAGGTCGCGCAACAGCGGAGTGGCGTCGCCGGGCCGGACGGTTTCAGGCGTGGGCGCCGTCTCAAGCTCGAACGAAACGGGCGGCAGGCGCTCCAGTATGCCGTCGGGGATCACGAGCCGCTTGCCCGGCTCGGTGACCGAGACGATATAGCCGGTCGAGTGGGCCGGGTCGAGCGTGAAGACCAGCCCGAGCGCGCCAAGCCGGGCGACGAGGTCCTCGAACTTGCGCGAGTCGCGGTGGCGGTACGAGCCGCGTTCGCGCTCGTAATAGGAGTAGCCAAAGTGGGTCGTCTTGACCGGCTTCTCGGTGACGCCCTCGCCTTCGAGCTGGTTGCGGACCAGCGTCGTCGGAACCTCGCCGCCGGCCAGCATCACGCGATCGAGCAGCGTCCGCTCCGGCTCGCTTAATTCGCCAAGCATGCGATTGACGCGCGCTGTATCGAAGAGGTGGCTGGCGAGCGCCGGCACGTACGCGCCCTTCGCGCCACCGCTCAACCCGAGCCCTTGCGCCTTCGCCATCTGCTGCAACGAGCTGAGGTCGTACAGTTGCAGGAGCTCCTCGGCCGCAATCTCCATCAGCCGCCCTCGACAATCCGTGGCGCGTAGCCGCGCGCGCCAAGATCGCTGATGAGCTGCTCGACGGCGTCGTCCGCGACGGCGATCAGCCGTGGAGAGAACTGGTGCAACAGGACTCGTTCCAATGATGTCGCCGCCTGTAGCTCGCGCAGCAGCAGATCGTCGCCAAGCTCGATCAGCGTCAACTCGTCGTAGAGCCGCACCTGCCCGTAGGCCTCCCACCAGCGATCGAGGGTCTTGCGGGCGGCCTTCGGAAACGGCTCGCCGGTCTCTTCGGACAGCAGCCACGCGATATCCGCCGCGTCCATGCCAAGCTCGAACAGCCCCTGAAGCCCGTGCGGTCCAAGCTGGTAGCGCAGTCCGTCGGCGGCGGCTTTGGTCAACTGGCAGGCATTCAGTACCGTCGCGAGCTCGGCGATGCTGGCCGAACCGGGCGGGACGACGATCGAGAGGTCGTCCGCGACGATGACCTTTCCCGGCGCGGCCAGCTCGCCCGGATCGAATTGCTTACCGGAGAGGATCGCGGCGGTCGGGCGAACGCGAAAGGCCGTGACGCGGCCGGCCTCCTGCTGGACATCCAGCAGGCCAAGCCAGTTCAGCGGCCCGCTCAGGACGGCATCAGCGATCGAACGGATGAAGAGCGACCAGGCTTCCGGCGCGCGAAGAGCAAGCCGCTGTCCCGGGCGGGGCTGGCCGTGCCAGGTGAGATCGAGCTGTTGCGACGACTGCCGGAAGGTCGCCAGCGATGGCGCGCCGGATTTCACCAGCTTCTCAATCGTCTCGATGAATGAGGCGGCGTCGAACCAGTCGCCAGCCGGCATCCGGCCAACCAACCGGCTGACGAGGCCGACACCCTCGGCGATGGCCGTCGTCACCGCCGGAACCGCGTGGCGCGGGTTCCAGGCAAAGCGGATCGGCCCGCCGTCGCCAAAGATCAGGCTCGACTCTGCCCAGCCGGGCACGCCCAGCCAGCCGTTCGTGAGCATCGCAAGCTGGTTGAACGCGTCCAGCTCCAGCAACTGGCGCAACATCTCCGGCTCAACCGTCAGCCGCGGGGACTGGCCGGCGATCCCAAGCGAGACCAGCAACCGCGCGGCGAACTCGACAACCTCGTCGGGCTGGCCGGTCTGGAGCGCGAGCCGCGCGACATCGGCGGCCGGCATCGCTTCAGGCACGACGAGGCGGACCCGCCCGTTCGATTGATAGGTGCGCATCAGCTGCGGGAAGCGCTCCTGGTCAGCCGGGTGGACAACAAAGCCCTGTGGCACGTAGCCGGAAAACTCATAGTCGAATGCCTCACGCGGCAAGGTCGCACCTGCCAAGGCGTCCTGGGCGACGATCGTCAGCAGCGAAACGAGCGCCAGACCGCGTGGCTCGGCCCGGGCGTCCGACGCCTTCCGGCCCTCCAACGGCTTCGCCAACCCCACGCGTGGCGCCAGCCGCGCGACGACCGCGAGCGGGATGCGCACGTAGCGCCCCCGATAGTAGGCTGCCTCGGGGCTGACGACCAGACCGAGGTCACGCAACGCGTCAAGCGGTGGCGCGCCCTCGCCTCCGAGCATCCGGTAGACATCGAAGGCGCGGATGTCGGTCGTGTCGCCGGACGGCGAAGAGAGTTGCGCGGCGTCCAGCAACAACGCTTCGGCGGGAGTCAGACCGGCCAGCGCGGCGTCGATGTTGACCGGGTCGGCCAGGCCGGCGGCGGCGTCGCGCACGACATCAGCCTTGCGGCTGCCGCTGACGCGCACTCCACGCCGCCGAGCAATCTCGCGGATCACAGCGATCGTCTCCTGCTCCAGGAAGCGGGCGATCTGCGCCGCGGGCGTCGCGTCGATCTCCTCGTCAGCCGGGAAGTTCCGATCGCTATCCCAGAAGTCGTCCAGATCGCCGATGCCGTGGCCCGTCCCACTGCCCGGCTCGACGATGTCCACTGACGCTGGTTCACGCAGCCAGTGCAGCAGCAATGCCCCGGCGTGGCGACAGAGGGCGGCGCCGTGGCGGCCGCATTCGGGCTGGAGCCGGTTGCCTTTGGTCTGGATCGTGACCGTGTCCAGACGCTGCCATGTGCCTCGGACGTGGCCAGTCAGCGCGTCCGGCGTTCGTTGCGCGTCGGAGACATGACCGGCGCGCTGCATGGCGTCAGCCTGGGCAAACACCGTCAGGCCGCAGAGGCGACGGACATCGTCCTCGTCGTAGAACGGCTGCAACGTAGCGGTCGTGAAGGTCCGGCTCACTCGTCAACGGCCCCAACCGCGATCTCGTCGAAAGCCGGAAGCGCTGCCGGGACGACCTCCTCTTCGTAGAGGATCTCGTAGCGGTAGCCCTGCTCGGTCAGGAACTTCTGGCGGTTGGCGGCGAACTCCTGATCGCGCGTGTCGCGGGTAACGAGCGTGTAGAAGTGGGCCAGGTTCTCGTCGTCCTTGGGCCGCAAGATGCGCCCGAGCCGCTGCGCCTCCTCCTGCCGCGAGCCGAACGTGCCGGAGATCTGGATCGCGACGCTGGCGTCGGGCAGGTCGATCGAGAAGTTGGCCACCTTCGAGACGACCAGCAGCTTGTGTTCACCCGTCCGGAAGGCATCGTAGAGCTTCTCGCGCTCGCGGGTCGGTGTCTTGCCGGTGATCAGCGGCGCGTCGTAGCGGGCCGCAACCGTTTCGACCTGGCTGATGTACTGGCCGATAATCAGCGTCTGTTCGCCCTCAAAGCGTCGCACCAGCGCGTCCAGCACCGGCAGCTTGGCAGGGTTCTCGGCCGAGATGCGGTACTTCTCACGCTCCTCGGCCAGCGCGTAGTCGAAGCGCATCTCCTCTGGCATCCGGATGCGCACCTCGTGGCACTCCGCCGTCGCGATCCAGCCCTGCGCCTCAAGGTCCTTCCACGGCACGTCGTAGCGCTTCGGTCCGATCAGCGAGAAGACATCCGTCTCGCGTCGGTCTTCGCGGATCAGCGTCGCCGTCAATCCAAGCCGCCGCTTCGCCTGGATCTCGGCCGTGATCCTGAAGACCGGCGCCGGCAGGAGATGGACCTCGTCGTAAACGATCAGCCCCCAGTCGCGCTCGGCGAAGATCTTGAAATGCGGGAAGTCCGCCGACCGGTTCGCGCGCCAGGTCAGCACCTGATAAGTCGTGACGGTAATCGGCCGGATCTGCTTGACCTCGCCGCTGTACTCGCCAACCTGCTCGGGCGGGACGTTGGTCTTATCGAGGATCTCGTGGATCCACTGCCGCGCCGCCACGATCGAGGAGCAGAGGATCAGCGTCTGCGATTGAAGCTGGGCCAGGACGCCGAGGCCGACGACCGTTTTCCCCGCCCCGCACGGCATCACGATCACGCCGCTGCCGCCGCGCGCCGAGCCACCGGCGTGGAAGATTTCGACCGCCTCGCGCTGGTAATCGCGCAGATCAAACGGCGCGCCACTGGCCGCTGACACGTCGCGCAGCTCAAGCTCCAGCGACGCGCCATCGACGTAGCCGGCCAGGTCCTCGGCCGGATAGCCAAACTGGACCAGCGCCTGCTTGACATGCCCGCGCCGCGCGCCATCGACAATGATCCGCCCCGCGTCGTCGCGCCCCAGCAGGTACGGTTTGATGTGTCTGTGATGCTCGATCTCGACCAGCAGCGCCGGGTCCTCGGAGACCAGCAGCAACCGCTCGCCCTCGCGAACGAGCTTGACGCGCCCGTAGCGCGAGACGTAGTCGAAGACATCGGTGCGGACGTTGCCCGGCAGGTCGTACTTGGCCAGCCGCTCCAGCGCCGTGACGATGTAATGTGCGTCGTAGCCCGACGAGGCCGCGTTCCAGAGCGAGAGCGGCGTAATCCGGTAGGTGTGGATGTGCTCTGGACTCTTCTCCAGTTCGGCAAAGCGCGCCAGCGCGTCGCGCGCCTCCTCATACAGCGGATTGCTCGCCTCAAGAAGGATCGTGTTGTCGCTCTGGATAATCAGTGGGTTGGCAGGGTTGTAACTCATAGCATGCGATTATACGTTCGACGATCAAATGCGTCTGACGCACCGCATTGTTCCTGGTGAGGTTGGGGAGCAGTTCGCGACACCCGGCCGCGCGAGAAACCGGGGAGCCGGCATGACCGACAACCGAGCAACCATTACCCGCGAGGACTACGCTCGCGCCGAGTCGTTCCTCCCTTGGAACGTCGAAAAGCTCATCTTCCGGATGGGCGCCGAGCCGAAGTGGATCGGCGACACCGAACGCTTCTGGTACCGCAATCGGACCCGTGAGGGCGTCGAGTTCGTCCTGGTCGACCCCGAGGCGCGCGCTCGCGAGCCGGCCTTCGATCACGTCAGGCTGGCAGCCGCGTTGTCACGCGCTTCCGGCCGGTCGACGGTTCATACAGACCTCCCGTTCGAGGAGATCGAGCTGAACGACGATGCCGGAGTCCGCTTCGACGCCTACGAACGCCGCTGGGAGTGCGACCTCGAAGGCGACACCTGCCGTGAGATAGGCCAGCGACACAAGCATGAAGGCGGAACACTTACGTCTCCAGACCGCGCGCGTGAGGCGTTCGTGCGCGACCACAACCTCTGGGTGCGCGACATCAAGAGTGGCGCGGAACGACAACTCACCGATGACGGAGCGCCATACGACGACTACGCCTCGCTCCCGGAGGGACGGACATCAGCCGTCTCCGACCGGCTCAGTGGCAAGCAGATCCCGCCCTCGGCTGTCTGGTCGCCCGACTCGGCGAAGCTGCTCACCCACCGGCTCGACCAGCGCCGGGTGCGCGAGATGTGGTTGCTGCAAGGACATCCCGGCGGCCACGGTTCGCGACCCGTCCCGCACAGCTACCGGATGCCCTTGCCCGGCGACGAGCAACTCGCGCAGGCGCGACTCATCATCGTCGATGTCAAGTCCGGCTCCCAAACGCTGGCGCAGGCAGATCCACTCGACTGCGTCGCCTTCGCGCCGCCGGAACGAGGCTACGTCGGCTGGTGCGCGGGGAGCGACCGCGCCTGGTTCATCCGTCGCGAGCGCGGCTTCCTGGCCGCCAGCCTGCACGCCATCGACGCCGCAACCGGCGCGACAAGCCAGCTCTTCGAGGAGCGTGGAGAGACACTGACCGTCCCGCACCTCTCGCCAACCACCGACAAGCCGATGGTCTGGCTCTCGCGTGACGGCAGCGAGGCGCTCTGGCACTCGCAGCGCGCCGGCTGGGGCCACCTCTACCTCTACGACACCGGACGAGGCGAGGTGAAGCGGCAACTGACCAGCGGGCCGTGGGTCGTGCGCGAGCTGGTTTACGTCGATGAGGACGAGCGCGTCGTCTTCTTCACGGCTGGGGGCCGCGAGACCGTCCAGAATCCGTATCAGCGGCTGCTCTGTCGCGTTAGCCTCGATGGCGGCGAGGTCACGCTGCTCTCACTGGAGGACGCCGATCATCAAGTGACGGCGTCTAAATCGGGGCGCTACTTCGTCGATACACAGTCGCGTCCCGACTTGCCGCCCGTCTCGGTGGTCCGCAATCGGAGCGGCGCCGTTGTCGTCGCGCTCGAGGAGGCTGACATCACCGGCTTGCTGGCGACCGGCTGGCAGCCACCGGCGTGTCTGACGCTGAAAGCGCGCGACGGTGTCACCGACATCCACGCGCTCGTGATCCGCCCGACGAACTACGACCCGACTCGCAGCTACCCGGTCCTCGATTCGATCTACCCCGGCCCGCAGCGTGTCCAGGCGCCAGTTGGTTTCCCCGGCAGCGAAACGTCCGCGATCGCGGGATACTGGGCGGCGCAGTCGCTGGCGGAACTCGGCTTCGTCGTCGTCATGATCGACGCGCAGGGGATGCCGTTTCGCTCGAAAGCGTTCCACGACTGCGCCTACACCAACTTCGAGGATGGCGGCGGCCTGCCCGACCACATCGCCGCCCTGCGTCAGATCGCGGCGGCCGATCGTTCGCTCGATCTCTCGCGTGTCGGCATCTACGGCCACTCGGGCGGCGGCTACGCGTCGGTCAAGGCGCTGCTGCAACACCCCGACTTCTACAAGGTGGCCGTTTCGTCATCCGGCAACCACGATCAGCGCGGCTACATGGCCGAGTGGGGCGAGATGTACCTCGGGCTGCCGGCCACCAACCCGGCCGCCTGGGAGGCGCAATCGAACATCCCGCTGGCCGGCAATCTGCGCGGCAAGCTGCTGCTGGCATGGGGCGAGATGGACGACAACGTCCACCCGGCCCTGACGATTCAGCTCATCGACGCCTTCATCAAGGCCGGCAAGGACATCGACATGCTCGTCCTCCCCAACGCCAACCACGGCTTCGTCGACCTCGTTCACGCTCCGAAGGACACGCGCGGCAACTCCCCGAACAACCACGTCTTCCTACGCAAGCGCTGGGACTACTTCGTCTCGCACCTGCTCGACGCCGACCCGCCGACCGGCTACGTGATTGGAGCCGACCGCGGATGACCAACCTGCTGACCCGCCACATCACGCTCTTCAACGAAGGCGTCCGGACCGGCGACTTCGGCCCGATGACCGCCTGGTTCACCGACGACGCCGAGCTAGTCTTCGAGAACATCCCGGTCGGCCCATTCCAGGGCCGCGACGCGATCGCCGCCGCCTACGCCAGCCAGCCGCCCGACGACGAGATCGTGCTGCTGGAGGGCCGCGAGGAGGACGCCCTGATCGTCGCGTCGTACGCGTGGAACAGCGCGCCGGACCAGCACGCCGGTGAGATGGTCATCACGCCGGATGGCGACCGCATCGCGCGGCTGGTTGTCGTGTATGCGGGACGATACGAGGACGCGAGAAGGTTTGAACAGCAAGACCGCCCGGCGCAAAGGCCGAGCGGTCAAGGGGTGGGGGAATGGGGTGGGTGGAGGAGGAGCTTCTGAATCGTGTATCGGTGGGCGGAGTTGCAGTTAGCCCATAATCCGGCGCCAGATCGAGGCGCGCGCAGTCTGGCTGGCGACAACTCGGCGGCGATACTCGTACTCCGCGTACATCGTTTGCAGTTCCATCTCGATGACCTCCTCGTAACATCAACAGCATCGTTTTTCACTGTCGTCCGCTGCGTTGCGGTTTGTCGACCTCGTTGTCGACTTCCGACATTCATAGGATAGGTTCTGGCGGCGTTTTGCACATCGACCGAGGGGATGAACTCTGAGTGTCCATTGGGACAGGTTCTGTCTCATCGGTTTGGCTGAGCGCGTCGATCACCCGTCTCTACAGCGAAAACGGCGTCTGCGGCCAGTCTTCCGGGGATCGGACTGTCGCCGGTTTCAGGTCGACGCGGAGCGCCATCTCTGCTCCAGGTCCTCGATCCAGTTCTGCCTCTCGCTTTCGCAGCGGAAGCGCACGAGGCCCTGGAAAAGAGGGAATTGCGACTTGCGCCGTCCTGCCCGACAATGCGCGTGGCCGGAGCTGAGCGACTGATGGGAGGCGCGGATGACAGGAACCGAAGCCACGACGCTGGACGGGCTGGTCCAGCAGCAGATGGAGTATTGGCGGATTCCCGGCGTCGCGATCGGGACGCTGACGAACGGTGATGTCCAAATCGACAGCTGGGGCATCGCTAACCTGAACGGCGACGAGCCGATGCGCCCGGAGATGCTGGTGCGGGTCGCGTCGATCTCGAAGGTGTTCACGGCGACGCTGGCGATGATCCTGGCCGAAGACGGCGCCGTCACGCTCGACACGCCGGTGATCGAGTACCTGCCCGACCTGCGGCTGGCCGACGCGGAGGTCCAGCGGACGATCACGCTCCGGCATCTGCTCTCGCACGGCTCCGGGTTGCACGGCGACTTCTTCATCGACATGGGCCAGGGCGAGGACGCGCTGGCGAAGGCGATCGCCGGGTTCCACACCCTGCGCCAGGTCTACCGGCCCGACGAGCTCTGGGCCTACACCAACTCCGGCTTCCACCTGGCCGGGAGGGTGCTCGAAGTACGGGGCGGCAAGCCCTTCGATGTCCTGATGCGCGAGCGGATCTTCGAGCCGCTGGGGATGGAGCGCACCTGCTTCTTCGCGCACGAGATGCTCTGCTGGCCGCATGCCGTCGGCCACGCGCCGGTCGCGCCCGGCAGCCGCGAGCATCGCGTGACGGGCCAGTACTACCCGCGCAACCGGCTACCGGCCGGGGGAATCGCCTCCAACGCGCGGGAGCTGCTGCGCTTCGCCGCGTTCCATATGGGCGACGGCGAGGGCGTGCTCAGCGCCGGCTCGCTGGCCACGATGCGCGAGCCGCAGCGCAAGGCCGGCAACTGGGCGCACGAGTGGGGCATCGGCTGGGACCTGCGCCGGATTGACGGCGTCCAGGTCATCGCGCACGGCGGCTCGATCAACGGCTTCAAGTCGCAGCTGACGCTCGTGCCGGAGCGCGAGACGGCGCTCGTGATGCTGACCAACAGCGACTACGGCAGCGCCGCAAACCTGCGCTTCGAGCGGCTCTTGCTGGAGCAGGAGTGCGGGCTGGTCGAAGATCGGCCGGCGCCGATCGCGCTCCCGGCCGAAACGCTCGCCCGCTACGCTGGCCGCTACACCCACCCGGACGCCGACGTGACGCTGACGGTCGAGGGCGACCGCCTCCGCATCGTCGCGCGAGGTGGCTGGCCCGGCCTCGAAGGGCGCGTTGACTACCCCGCCGAGATCGCCGCCCCGATCAGTGATCTGGCCTTCCTGATCGTCGAAGGCGACGGCAGCGGCACAGTCTGCGACATCATCCCGCACGCCGACGGCTCGCCGCGATTTTTGCGGCGGCATGGGCGGCTGTACGACAGGACGAAGTAGAAAGGACACACCGATGGTCACGATGGACATGCAGACCGAAGAGCGCATCCGCGAATGGGACCGAGCGCACGTTTTCCACTCGTGGTCGGCGCAGGGGAAGATCGACCCGATGCCGGTCGTTGGCGGGCAGGGGTGCGAGTTCTGGGACATGGAGGGGCGGCGCTATCTCGACTTCTCGTCGCAGCTGATCTACTCCAACCTCGGCCACCAGCACCCAGGGATCGTCAATGCGATCAAGGAGCAGGCCGACAGGCTCTGTGTCATCCAGCCGTCGTTCGCGAATGACAAGACAGCCGAGCTGGCGCACCTGCTTGCGGAACGTTCGCCGGGCGACCTGAACATGGTCTTCTTCACCAACGGCGGCGCCGAGGCGACCGAGAACGCGATCAAGCTGGCGCGGGCGCACACCGGCCGGCACAAGCTGCTGGCTGCCTACCGCTCCTACCACGGCGCGACGCACGCCGCGATCGCGCTGACCGGCGACCCGAGGCGTTGGGCCTCGGAGCCATCCATCTCCGGCGTCGTCCACTTCATTGGACCGTACACCTACCGCTCGTCGTTCCAGGCCGAGACCGAGCAACAGGAGGCCGAACGGGCGCTTGCGCACCTCGAAGAGATCGTCATGTTCGAGGGGCCGGCGACAGTCGCCGGGATCATCCTCGAAGTGATCGTCGGCACGAACGGCATCCTCGTCCCGCCGGGCAACTACCTGCAGGGCGTCCGCGAGCTGTGCGACCGGCACGGGATCGTGATGATCCTCGATGAGGTGATGACCGGCTTCGGGCGGACCGGCCACTGGTTCGGCTCGCTCGGCTTCGATGTCGTGCCGGACATCATCACCTGCGCGAAGGGCATCACCAGCGGCTACGTCCCGCTCGGCGCGGTCCTGATCTCGCAGGCGGTGGCTGACTCGTTCCGCGACAAGGTCTTCTTCGGTGGCCTGACCTATTCGGGCCACCCGCTGGCCTGCGCGGCCGGGGTCGGCGCGATCACGGCGATGGAGGACGAGGGCGTCGTCGAAAACGCGAAGGCGATCGGCGACAACGTCCTCGGCCCCGGCCTGCGCGACCTGATGAGCAAGCACAAGTCGATCGGCGACGTGCGTGGCCGCGGCTGCTTCTGGGGCGTCGAACTGGTGAAGAACCGCGAGACGAAGGAGATGCTGGCCCCCTTCAACGCCAGCTCCGCCGAGATGGGCGCCGTCGGCGAGATGGGCAAAGCCGCCATGCAACGCGGCCTGAGCGTCATGCTGCACTGGAACGTCTTGCTCGTCGCCCCGCCGCTCATCATCACGCCGGTCGAAGCGAAGCGCGGTCTGGCGATTCTGGACGAGGTGCTGGAGATTTGCGATCGAGCGGCGGATTGAGGGATGTAGGGACGCGCCAGAAGTAGGGGCCGGTCTCGTGCCGGCCCTGT
>JBBECJ010000362.1:0-2123 GCA_040881885.1 Thermomicrobiales bacterium
CAGGGGGCACTCCTTCTGATCGTCTGAGTTAGGAGGCTTCGGCGCCTCGTGTCGCCGGCTGCTGGTGGTCGCCTTCGGTGCGGAACTCCGGTAGCCAGCGGAGCACCGGCGGCAGGTACCAGTTCGCCCGGCCGAGCAGCGCCATCGCCGAGGGCACCAGCACAGAGCGCACGATCGTCGCGTCCAGGATCACGGCCACGGCCAGGCCGAAGCCCATCTGCTGGAATATCACGAGGTCGCCCAGGGCGACGCCGCCGAAGACGCTGGCCATGATCAGGGCCGCGCCGGTGATCAGGCCGGCCGTCGTGCGCACGCCGAACGCCACGCTCTCCGTGTTGTCGCCCGTTTTGTTGAAGCGCTCGCGGATGCGGCTGAGCAGGAAGACGTGGTAGTCCATCGACAGCCCGAAGAGGATGGAGAACGTCCACAGGGGCACCCAGGCCTCGATGACGTCCACCTGCTGGAGCCCCAGCAGCTCGTTCCCGAAGCCTTTCTGGAAGACGAGCACCAGCGCGCCGTAGGACGCTCCCACGGACAGCAGGTTCATCAGCATCGCCTTCAGCGGCACCACCAGCGACCGGAATACGATCGTCAGCAGCACGAAGCTCAGGCCCAGCACGAACACGAAGACGATCGGGGTGAAGTCGCCGGTCGTGTCTACGTAGTCGATCTGGCTCGCCGTGCGGCCTCCGACCAGCACCTCGGCGTCGACGCCTTCGAAGGCGGCGGGGACCAGCTCGCCGCGCAGGTCGCGCACGGCCTCGGTCGCGGTGTCACTCGTCGGGTCGGCGTTGATCGCCACGGAGAGCAGGCCGATCGAGTTGTCGGGGCTCGTCTCGAATGTTGGCTCGCCGTACAGCGGGTCCCCGGCCAGCGATGCGCGCAGCCGTTCGATGCCGTCCTGCACGTCCGGCCGCGTGACGTCGCCGTCGGAGATCACGATGTCGGTC
The DNA here is from genome assembly GCA_040881885.1 of Thermomicrobiales bacterium. Lineage (GTDB taxonomy): Bacteria > Chloroflexota > Chloroflexia > Thermomicrobiales > CFX8 > JBBECJ01. The sequence goes on from JBBECJ010000362.1 coordinate 951, forward strand.
GGCGCGATGGCGCCGAAGTTGAACTCCTCCTGCAGCAAAGAGAAGGCTTCGTACGAATCCGTATTCCGCGGAAGCGTGCTCACGCCGGCGGAACCGGTGTTGATGTCGAGATAAGGGACGGCCAGGGCGATGAGCACACCGACGGCCGCTACAAGGCTCACGACGGGGTAGCGCATGACCGCACGAGTGATCCGGTCCCAGACGCCGCCCTCGTGGTCGGCCTTGCCAATGGCCCGGCCGACGAACGGCACCCGCAGCGAGTTGATGCGGTCGCCCAACAGGCCGATGATCGCCGGCAGCAGCGTCAGGCTGACGCCCACCGAGACGATCACGACGATGATCGCGCCCGCGCCGAGGCTGCGGAAGATCGTCGACGGCACGAGGAGCATCCCCAGCAGCGCGAAGACCACCGTCATCCCGCTGAAGAACACGGCCCGGCTCGCCGTCGCGCCCGCCGCATGGATCGCCTCTGCTTTTGCCAGCCCCAGCGCTCGCTCTTCGCGGTAGCGCGAGACGATGAACAGGGAGTAGTCGATGCCCACGGCAAGCCCCATCATCGTGATCACGTTTGTCACGAAGAAGGAGAACTGGAAGACCTGCCCGAAGAGCGCCGTGAGCCCGACGGCGACCAGGATCGAGACGAAGCCGAGGACGATCGGGACGACAGCCGCGGTGAGCGCGCCGAACACGAGGACCAGCACGACGAGTGCGATCGGCACGCCGATCATCTCGCCCTTTGTCAGGTCCTGCTCGGCGATGTGCTGCACCTCGTGGTTGATGCTGGCGCCGCCGGACACCATTACCAGGAACGAGCCATCTTCCTCGTTGGCGGCGTCGGTGATCGATAGCACTTCTCCGATGTTGTCGTCGGCGTCCAGTTCGTCGCCGGCCATCGCGAACGGCATTATCGTAATGTGGCGGTCTTGCGAGACCAGCGTCTCATCGCCCGACTGGTAGTAGTTTGTCCCACCGAGCACGATGTCGTCGTCCAGAGCGCTGATTTCGGCGAACAGCGTCTCCACCTTCGCCTGGAAGACCGAGTCGTCGACGGTCAGGTCCTCTGATTGGACGATGACGATCTCGTCGTCGTGGTCCTCGCCGCGCCATTCCTCGAGCAGCGTCTTGGCGCGCTCTGATTCCGGGTTGTTGGTCAGCCGGATCTCCGTGGTCAGG
>JBBECJ010000363.1:0-2121 GCA_040881885.1 Thermomicrobiales bacterium
ACAATCATCTCCGACTAACGCGCTTATGACCCTGGAGGCCACGAGATGAAAGTTCTACTCGCGCTGGCATCTGTATTCGCGATGCTCCTGTTCGCGATGTCGTTCGTGAACCCGAATTCAACCTCGGTCTTCGCCGGCGGCGACCCCACGGAGAACCCGGAAATCACCCGCGCTCCCGACGGCGAACCAATCTGCAAAGAAGGCCCGGACGAGGGCGACGAAGAGGGCGAAGAGGGTGAAGAGGACGACACCGAAGACGGCTACGACAACCCTGACTCCGACGACCCTCCCAGCGACGGCCAGCAGCAGCCGGGCTCCGAGGGGGACGATGACGACGACGATGGCCGCGATTATTGGGACGGCTTCGACCACGACGACGAGCTCGACGACTGCTGGGGCGCCCATCCACCTACGCCCACACCCAGCCCAACACCCAGTCCTACGCCGAGCCCGACGCCAAGCCCCTCGCCGACCAACACGCCGATAGAGGACTCCGAGGCTGTCAAAACCTCCGACGCCAACTGCGACGGCGACGTCAACGCCGTGGACGCGCTCGCGGTAGTCCTTTTCGCAAGCGGCTCCGGCGGCGGCTGCACCGGCGTCAACTCCGGCATGGGCCTGGCCGGCGACGCTGACTGCAGTGGCGACGTCAACACGGTAGACGCGGCGCACATCCTGCGCGAGTCAGCCGGCCTCAGCGAAGCGGCCTGTTAAGGCGCGCCACCAAATCACGAAATCAGCCGCCCCGCTAACCCCGGGGCGGCTTTCGTTTGTGCGCGGGGCTCAGGCCTCGACCTGGATAGAGCCGAAGTTCAGGCCGGACAGCTGCACGCCCGTCCGCGGGCTCCGGAACACGACGCGGACGTCCTGGTTGGCATCGCGCCGCACCTCGCTGATCACGTCGTCGCCGCCGTGCAGCTCCCAGCCGAAGCGCAGCGGCCGGTTCCCCTGGATCGCGCTCACGATCTCCAGCCGCACGATCTCTTTCTGACTGTCCGCCCAACGCTCCATATGATCAACCTCGGCCTGGCTCAGCCCGGCCTGCAGCAGCAGCGAATGCAGCCAGGCCGGAAACTCTCCGATGGCGACGGCAGGGTCATTCATATCAGCCGCGTGGTCCAGGCGGTTCTGGGGGTCGTTGACCACCGCCTCCAGACAGCGGGTGATGTTCGTCAGGCCGGACCTCACCGCCTCCACAAACGTGCGCAGCGTGCTGTATGCGGGCATCGCGGTCCTCTCCGGGCCACGCCGGAATGCCGGGCAGGCGCGGCCACCCCGCGATTCTATACCCTGCCCGCGAGCGCTACCAGCGGACCTCGTATACGTGGACCGCGTCCTCGAACCCGCGGGCCACTGTCTCGCCGTGGTCCGCGAAGAGGAAGCCCTTGCCCGCGCTGAGGTCCCGCACGACTCCGGCGACAAGTATCTGGCCCGCCTCCGCCATCTCGCAGATGCGCGCCGCCAGCTGCACCGCCGTACCGAAGTAGTCGCCGGCCTCGGCCACGGGCTCGCCCGCGTTCAGGCCGATGCGCACGCGGAGATCGGTGTTGGGGTGCGCCTCGACGTGCGCGGCCACACGTTGCTGGATCGCCACCGCGCACTCCAGCGCCCGCGTCGCGGAGGGAAACGACACCATGAGCCCGTCGCCTGTGTGCTTGACCTCCGAACCGCCGTGAGCGCTGAGGGCCGCGCGGACGATGCGGTTGTGCGTGCGGAGCACCTCCTGCGCGGACGCGTCGCCCAGCCGCTGGGTGAGTGCCGTGGAGCCTTCCATGTCGGTGAAGAGGATCGTTACCGAGGCCTCCGAGGCGGACGCGCTCCGGGCCGGCGCGGCGGCCTCGTCTCCCAGGAATTCACGGATCGCAGCGACCACCGGGACCAGTTCCCCCATGAATGGCAGCGGGGACGTACCGTCGAACAGCAGCAATCGCGCGCCGGGAATCCCTGAGGCGATCTGCGTCGCGACATCCGTGCTCACGGCGGGCAACGCGCGCCGGTGCATTACGAGCGTCGGACACTGGACGCGCGCCAGGTACTCTGTGGCGTCGCTGGCGTAGACCGCCGGCATCGCCCGCAGGATCACCGCCGGGTCGGCGGCTTCCCGGTAGAAGGCAGCGAACC
>JBBECJ010000364.1:0-2120 GCA_040881885.1 Thermomicrobiales bacterium
GCTTCGTTTCAGAGTGCAGTCGTCCGGTTGGGACGATTACACTGCCTGCCCTGCTCGATACCGGAACGCCTCGGGTGGGGAGCAGGGCGATATTGCGATATCGCCCCTACCGGAAGGTTGTCGCCTCGCAGATCACTGACTAGTGCAACACCTCCAGGTTCGCCGTCGCGACGACGCGGACCTCGCCGTTGGGGAGGGCGACATCGGCGACGGTCGTGACGACACCGGCGTCGGTCACGCGCGGGTAGGCGGCGGTCCGGCAGACGCCGACCGTGCCGAGCGCGCGGCCCCCGACCAGCCGAACCGGCCGGCCCGGAGCCAGTTCGTCCGACGCGCGTCCGTTGCCATGACTGGTGGAGCCTGAGACGTAAATCTCTGGCCGTCGCAACTGGTTGCCAACGCTGGTCGCGGCCTGGATCGAGGCTGTCTCTCCAGTGTGATCGCGCAGGAAGTTGAAGACGAGCTCGGCCATCGGCAGGCGGCCGAAGCCCTCGGTCGCGACGATCACGAACGGCGCGTCGGCGGCCGACGCGGCGAATGGCGATTCGGGATGCCGGCTGCCCCAGAACGACGCGGCGCGCGCCTCGCCGCCACCAGATGCGCTTGCCAGAAAGCGGCGGACATCCGCCTCGGCAAGACTGCCGACGATGATGCCGCTGACGCCGACCTGCCTGAGCTTGTTCAGAGCCGGGACACCAACCGTCATCCCGCAGACAACGACGCTGCCCTTCCAGGCGTCCTTGACCTGTTCGGGCGTCACTTCGCGGTCGCCGCGATCCGAGCCAATGACGATCGGGCCGACCGCCTCGCCGCCGAAGCCAATGATGCCGAACAGGCGCGAACCGGTCGAGCGGATCGTCGCGCCGCGTTCCGGCACGACCCGCTCCACTTCGCCACTGACGAGCGCCCGAAGCTGGTTCTGGCCCGATGAGACGGAGAAGACGACGGTGCCTTTCGACTCGTCAACGCTTGTGAGCGTTCCGGCGGCCGGGGCCGGAAACGAAACGGTCCGCAGCCCGCGCCGCGTTCGGGCGATCGTGTCGCCCTGCTCGAATTTCGAGCCGACCTTCTTGGTCAGGTAGCGCGAGATCGTGTTGTTTGGAACGCCAAGCTCGCTTGCCACAAACAGCACCGTCGGACGCTCGGCGCTGATCGAGCGCGCCACGATCGTCTCAGGCGTGATCTGGTCGCCAACACGGACGATGACCTCGCCGCCGGTAGCGAGCATCCGGTCGAGAACGAACGTCCCGCCGCTGACCATCGCGGGCTCAAGTGTCGGGAAGGTCCACACGGGTGATGCTCCTTACGAGTGCTGAGTGCTGAGTCCTGGGTAGGTGATACGCTGCCCGTGGATTCAACTCAGCACTCAGGACTAGATTTTCAGTCCAAGATCCTCAAACCAGCTTTGAAGCCGGCTGCTGCGCGACGCGGCGTCGACCTTCGTATTCATCGGCCGGCCGCGTGCGTCAATCAGAATGCCGAAGTGGCCGGAGCGCAAGTCACCGTTGCGGCCGGCGGTTATTTCAGTGACCTCGTCGCGACCGCCAATCGTGTAGCCGCCTTCGCAGACCAGCGTCAGTGGCACCGTCTCGTTGGCGTCTATCTGAACCTTGTGGATGCTGCCGTAGGGCACTGTGAAGAGTTCCGTTTCGCCGTTCTGATGCCGGACCTGACCCCGGACAGCCAACTCGCCATCGTTGCCCGAACCACGCACGACAATCGCGGTCGCGAACGGGTGGATCAGGTCGTGCTCAACGACATCGGCGGCCAGTGCCGGGCTGCGTTCGCCGAGCGCGCCGGCGGCCGCGACCAGGCCATCTGGATCGAGCACCAGCTCAACGATGCCGCCGTCAGGATCAGGTTGCAGCGCGTCGAGCAGTGCCAGCGCGGCCAGCGCCGGCTCGGACATCGTGGCGAACGGGCGGCCGGCGATGATCAGATCGACATTGTTGTGCCTGCTGGCCGACATGCCGCCCCAAACAGTCCGCAACAACTCGACCAGGATCGCGCGCTCAATGAGCATGTCGTGCATCGACTCGGCGATCGTGTTTGGCCGGAGCGCGCGATTGAGAATCCAGTGGGACAAATCCTCGGTGGACATCGAAACCGGCAACCACTGT
>JBBECJ010000365.1:0-2110 GCA_040881885.1 Thermomicrobiales bacterium
GCGACGGTTGCCCAGGTGGTCGATGTCGTCCGGGCGGCTCTGGCCGTTGTTCAGCCGGATCATCTCGTGCACGATGGAGCGCAGGTCCTCCGGCGTGAGCGTGCGCATCGTGGGGTCGGCATCCAGCCCGAGGCGCTGGTTCACCTTGTAGCGCCCGACGCGGCCGAGGTCGTAGCGGCGCGGGTTGAAGAAGAGCGAGTTGACCAGGCCGCGCGCGTTGTCCTTCGTGGGTGGGTCGCCGGGGCGCAGGCGGCGGTAGAACTCCAGCAGCGCCTCCAGCTTGTTCTTCGTTGGCTCCTTGTCCAGCGTCGACTGGATGTAGTGGTGGTCGGGGTTGGTGTCGACCGTCGCGGAGGCCTTGAGCAACCGCTCATCCGAACCGAGCTCTTCGTCCGGCAGCTTGGCGTCCTCGTCGATCGCGCGCAGCAGCGTCGTAATTGGGATCTTGCGCTTGCGGTCGACCTTGACGGAGAGGATGTCCTTGTTCGACGTCTCGAACTCCAGCCAGGCGCCGCGGCTGGGGATCAGCTTAGCGTAGCAGAGGTGACGGCCGCTGGTCGCATCGGTCTCGAGCGTGAAGTAACAGCCCGGTGAGCGGACGAGCTGGGCGACGACGACGCGCTCGGCGCCGTTGATAATGAACGTGCCGTTTGCGGTCATGAGCGGGAAGTCGCCCATGAAGAGCTCCTGCTCCTTGACCTCGCCCGTCTCCTTGACCAGGAGCTGGACCCAGACCTTGAGCGGCGCGGAGAACGTGGTATCGCGCTCGCGGCACTCGTCCTGCGGGTACTTCGGCTCGCCGAAGGAGTACGGCCGTACGGCCACCGAGGCGATCTTCGCCTTGCGGAGCGCTTTCGCCGTCTCCAGCGTCAGCGGCTCGCCCTTGCGCGCGAGCGTCTTGCGGTCTTGCTTGACGTCCTCTAGCGGCGAGAGGCCGACGTACTCTTCGAGGTTCTCGTGCGGGTCTGACGGCGAGATCTCGCGCGCGAAGCGCAGCTCCATGCGGTTGCCCGTGAAGTCCTGGATCGGCGAGATCTCCTTGAGGAGGTCCTCCAGACCCTCGTTCTGGAACCACTCGTATGAGTCGAGCTGAATGCGCACCAAGTGCGGGATATCCAGGACGTGAGGGATCTTCGCGTAGGATTTGATCTGGGTCGGGACGTGGTAATCAGTACGTACCAGCTCGTGGGTCATCACCATGGCAACGCGCTCCTACAACAACGAGATACGTAGACAGCCCTTCCCTTGCCCTTAGGGGAGGGTTCTCTTGGGTCCGACGATTCTAGGGAGATGAATACAAAGGGGTCTGTCTAGCCGCGCCCTTTACTCTAGCAAGCTAATCTGGGAACATCTACTGGTTCGACTCTGTCAGTATACAAGTAGAGCTTAGCGATTGCAAGGTTTCGGACGGGCGCTATTTGGCCAATAGTTCCTGTAAAAACTCAGCCAGTTAGATTCGGAGGAACGTGGGCATGCAGTTCGAGCTGTCCGAGGAACAGCGGCTGATTCAGGAGACCGCGCGCCGCATCGCGAAGGAGCGCGTCGCGCCACGCGCCGCCGAGCTCGACGAGACGGGCGAGTACCCGCACGACCTCTTCGAGGCCTTCCGCGACGTCGGCCTGCTTGGGCTGACGATGCCCGAGGCCTATGGCGGCAGCGGCGCGGGTACGCTGCCGCTTGCGCTGGCCGTCGAGGAAGTGTCGAAGTACTGTTGCTCGTCCGGCCTGATGCTCTTGCTCTCCGCGCTGCCGACGCACCCGATCCTCTTCGGCGGCACGGAGGAGCAGAAGCAGGCCTGGCTCCCGAAGTCGGCCCGCGGCGAGATCAAGGGCGCCTACTGCCTCACGGAGCCGAACGCCGGGTCCGACGCCGCCGCGATCGAGAGCCGCGCGGTTCGCGACGGCGACGACTACATCCTGAACGGCGAGAAGGTGTTCATCTCCGGCGGCGCCGTGGCCGACTTCGTCGTCGCGTTCGCGAAGACCGACACGAAGGCCGGCGCGAAGGGCATCTCCGGCTTCATCGTGCCGACCGACCGGCCCGGCTTCTCGGTCGCGCGCACGGACCGCAAGATGGGCGTGCGCGGCGTGCCGACGGCGAACATCGTGTT
>JBBECJ010000366.1:0-10108 GCA_040881885.1 Thermomicrobiales bacterium
ATTAAGCGTCAGCGTCAACTCGTTGATGAAATCGCTGGCGTTGGCGCTGGCGGCCCGCATCGCGACCATCCGCGCGGAATGCTCGGACGCGACCGACTCGAGCAACGCCTGATAGACCTGCGTCTCGATGTAACGCGGCAGGAGCGCCTGCAACACCGTCTGCGGGTCCGGCTCGAAGATGAAGTCCTGGATTTCCTCCTCGGCGGTAACATCCTCTGGCGCGGTGATCGGCAGGATCTTGAGCACTTCCGGCTGCTGGGTCAACGTGTTCACGAACTTGGTGTAGATTAAGTAGACGGCGTCGACGCGGCCGGCGGTGAAGTCCTGGAGCGCGATGTCGATAATCGGACGCAGCGAGTCCATCGATGGCGCGTCGCCGAGGGCGGTGAACTCGGCTTCGATCTCCTGGCTGGTCCGGGCGAAGAAGTCGCGCCCTTTCCGGCCGACCGTGATCAGCTCGGCGGGATGGCCCGCGTCGTCACGGATGAAGCGGACTGCGCGGCGGATGACGTTCGTGTTGAACGCGCCGGCCAGACCCTTGTCGGCGGTGACGAGGACAACGCCAACGCGGTTGATTGGCCGCTGATCGAGCAGCGGGAAGGCCCCACGATCCACCGACGCGCCCATCGCCGAAAGACCGGCGATCATCAGCCGGATGCGTTCGGCGTAGGGACGCGCGGCGCGCACACGCTCCTGGGCGCGCCGCATCTTGGCCGCCGAGACCATCTCCATCGCGCGGGTGATCTGCGACGTGTTTCGAACCGAGCGGATGCGCCGCCTGATCTCTCGTGGTGTCGCCACCGCCGGGGCCTCCTCTTGGCGTGTCAGCCGGTCAGTTTGTCAGTTTGTCAGTCATTTGGAGTTCGACAAATCTCGTTTCGTGCCGAAACCATGACTGACTAGCTGATCCACTGACAAACTGACCGGCTAACTAAACCGTCGTCTCCAACTGTTCGACCGCAAGACCGCGGTTGAACTGCTCGACCAGCGAGCGCAGCGATGCGATCATGTCGTCGTCGAGCGCGCGTTTTTCCTTGATCGTCGTCAGCAGATCGTGACCCGCGGATTGTAGATACTCGACGAAATGTGTCTCCCACGAGCGGACACGATCGACCGGAATGTCGTCAACAAATCCGTTGGTCGCGGCCCAGATGACTGACACCTGCTGCTCGACCGGCATCGGCTGGTACTGCGGCTGCTTCAGAATCTCGGTCAGCCGCAACCCACGGTCGATCTGGCGCTTGGTGGCTGGGTCGAGGTCGGACGCAAACTGGGCGAAGGCGGCCAGCGAGCGGAACTGCGCCAGATCGAGGCGCAACGAGCCTGCCACCTGCCGCATGGCGCGAATCTGGGCCGCGCCGCCGACGCGCGAGACGGAGATGCCGACGTTCAGGGCCGGCCGGACACCAGCGTAGAACAGGTCGCCCTCAAGGAAGATCTGGCCGTCGGTGATCGAAATGACGTTGGTCGGGATATAGGCCGAGACGTCGTTGGCCTGCGTCTCGATCATCGGCAGCGAGGTCAGCGAGCCGCCGCCGCGCGCCTCGGAGAGCCGCGCCGAGCGCTCGAGCAGGCGCGAGTGCAGGTAGAAGACATCGCCCGGATAGGCTTCGCGGCCCGGCGGGCGGCGCATCAACAACGAGACCTGGCGGTAGGCCCAGGCGTGCTTGGAGAGGTCGTCGTAGACGATCAGGGCGTCGCCCCCGTTCTCCATGATCTCCTCGCCCATCGCTGTCCCGGCGTAGGGGGCGATGAACTGGAGCGGGGCCGGCTCGGCGGCCGAGGCGACGACGACGATCGTGTGGTCCATCGCGCCGTGCTTCTCAAGTGTCGCGACGATCTGGGCCACCTGCTGCTTCTTCTGGCCGATCGCAACGTAAATGCAGATGACGCCGCTGTCGCGCTGGTTGATGATCGTGTCGATAACGATGGCTGTCTTGCCGGTCTGGCGGTCGCCGATAATCAACTCGCGCTGGCCGCGGCCAATCGGGATCATCGAGTCGATCGCCTTGATGCCGGTCTGGATCGGCGTGTCGACGTCGGTGCGCTCGATGACGCCAGGCGCGATCCGCTCAACCGCGCGCGTGCGGTCGGTCGCGATCGGACCCTTACCGTCAACTGGCTCGCCGAGCGCGTTGACGACCCGGCCAACCAGGGCCGGACCAACCGGCACCTCGGCGATGCGGCCGGTCGAACGGACCTCGTCGCCCTCCTCGATGCCGGTGAACTCGCCGAAGATGATGACGCCGACCGAGTCCTCCTGAAGATTGAAGGCCATGCCCATGACGCCGTTCGAGAATTGCACCAGCTCGTTGGCCATCACGTCGCTCAGGCCGTGGACGGTGGCGATGCCGTCACCGACCTCGATCACGTTGCCGACGTTGGTCTGTGTCGCAACGGCGTCGAACGACTGAATCTGGTTCTTAATGATGTCGCGAATCTCGGTCGCGCGTACAGCCATGTCGGCCTCCCGTGCCTGTCGATGTAAACGAGCCTGTTAGTGGGCCAGCGACGCGCGCAGGTTGCGTAGCTGCGACTCGACGCTGCCGTCAATCAGCAAATCACCAATTCGCGCCACCAGCCCGCCGAGCATCGACGGATCGACGCGCATCCGCATCTCAATTTGTTGTCCAACAACCTTCGACAACTGCGCCTCTACGCTCTGTTGCTCAGCCGGCGTCAACTCGACCGCCGTCGTAACCTCGGCGATCGCGATGCCCTGCGACTTCAGGAGCAGATCGCGATAGACCTCGAGCATCTCCGGCAGAATATCAAACCGTCGGCGCTGGATCAGCATCGAAACGAGGTTACGCACAAGCTGCTGCTTTGTGCCCGACAGAATCTGGCCCATCGCTTCGAGCTTGGCCTGCTCCGGCACGTTCGGGCTGGTGAAGTAGCCAAAGATCGATGGATCGCTGGCGGCGTTCGCCAGCGTCGTGAGATCCTCGAGCCAGAGTTGCTCGGTCCCAGCCTCGCGCGCAATCTCAAATGTCGCCTGGGCGTATCGCTTCGCGACGCCTCGTGCAGCCACTCGCTCCCCTTCCCCGGCTAGTTCGGCGAGATCGGCGCGCTGCCGCTCGTTGAGCCACCGGCGGTTAAGCCTCCGGCGGTCGCCTCGGCCAGGGTCTCCTCGATCAGCCGGGACTGCGCCTGGCGGTCGAGGTTGGCGCGCACGATCTTCGAGGCGGCGTTGACTGCGAGATCGGCCACCTCGCGGCGCAACTCCGTCCGTGCTTGCGCGGCTTCAGCGGTGATCGCCTCGCGCGCCTTGGCGATCATCTCGTCGCCCTGGATCTGCGCCTGCTCGCGCGAGCGGGCGATGTTGGCTTCGCTCTGCTCGCGGGCGCGGGCGATGATCGCCTGAGACTCGACTTGCGCCTCGCGCAGCACTTCCTCATTGCGCGCCTGAGTTGCCTTCAGTTCCTGCTGGACACGCTCAGCCGCCTGGATACTCTCCGTGATGCGGTCCTGCCGCGACTGGAGCGTGTTCATGATCGGTCCGAGCGCGAACCTGTAGAGCAGGTAGATAAACAACAGGAACGCGATCAGCTGAACGATAAGACTCCAGCCGGAAACGCCTAAATCACCCATCTCGGTGTCTTTCCTCACCTGGACGATCGATAGCGGCGCGGCTACCAACCGATGACGGCGCAAATGACCGCGCAAGGAAGTGACGGCCACTGAATCGCCACTTCCCGAACGACCTGGAGCGTGCCGGCGACGCGTGCGTCACCCGCGCGCTACGGCCGACTAAACGAAGTAGACGATGATCGCGATGACGAAGGCGTAAATCGCGACGGCTTCGGCCAGCGCGGCGCCGATGATCATCGTCGTCCGGATCGCGCCTTCCGCCTCCGGGTTGCGGCCCAGCGCCTCCATCGCGCCCTTGACCGCCAGACCGATACCGATGCCCGGGCCGATCGCTCCAAAGCCGATCGCCATCGCGGCGGCAATCGCCTTCGCGGCGTCGAGACCTTCTTGTCCTGTCAATCCACTAAACACGCTGGATCCTCCCTTCGCCGGCCGCAGTCGAATTCTTCGCCGCCAGCTTCCCACAATATCCCGGCCACTCCCCACGAAGCGCCGTTGATCCCCTTCGTATCCACCGCGGGCAAAGTGCCCCACGATCGCAAAGTAATGGCGGCATGCACGCCCTAGTCTCCGGCGCTGCCGGCTGCCGGAGCAGGATGCCGATCGGCGGCATGCGCGTGCGCCTCGTCATGGTCGTCGTGGCCGGCTGCTGCCAGCGAGATGTAAATCAGCGTCAGCAGCGCGAAGACGAGCGCCTGGATGAATCCGAACAGGACTTCAAGGAAAAGGAAGACGGTCGGCAGCGCCAGCAACGGGAAAATATAGAACTTCAGCAGCATCGCCCTCGACATCGCGACCATGACGGCCACCAGCACCTCGCCGGCGAAGATGTTGCCGAAGAGGCGGAAGGAGAGCGAGATGATGCGCGCCAGTTCCGAAACCAGCTCAATTGGAAAGATCCACCACGGATCAGCCATGTGCTTGATCCGGCCAACCACGCCATGCGCCGAGATGCCCGCGAACTGAACGATCGTGAAGGTGATGAGCGCCATCGCGAGGGTCATGTTGAGGTCGGCGCTCGGCGAGCGGAAGAACGGGACGAGCACCTTTTCGGAATGCTCGGCTTCCTCTTCCTGAGCTTGGACGACCAGCGCGTCGTTGCCCTGGCTCGTGACGGCGACACGCGCCTCTTCGGTCGTTTCCTCGGCGTGCTCTTCCCACTTGCCGATCGTGCCGACACCCGGCAACAGGCCCGCGTAGTTCGAGAAAATGATGAAGAAGAACAGCGCCGCGACAAGCGGGAAGATTCGCCTGCCGGCCCGGCGTCCGGCGGTGCCGTAGACCAGGTTCTGGAGAAACTCGACGATGATTTCAAACGCGGATTGCAGCTTGCCGGGATTGTCGACCGATGCTCTGCGGGCGATGATCGCGCCAACGATAACGAGGACGGCCATGACGATAACCATCGTCAGGGAGGAATTGGTGACGTTGAGTGGACCTACTGAAAAGAGCGTCTCAGGCTTGACTGAAACGTGGATCTCCATGCGGTTCCCTCGACTCCGTTCCCCGTATCCCTCAGTCCGGAGTGCCCGGCCTGTGTTTCCCCCGCGAGCGCTTGAGCCTGATCCGTCCGCGATCCGGCTGATCCAGGACAGCCAACTCGTAGAGTGTGTAGCCGGACGCCGCCAGCCCGAGCGCAACCCCGATGAGCACAAAGATCGGCGATGTCCCGAGCCAGTTATCCAGCAGGACGCCGCCGCCTATACACAGCATGAGGCTGACCACAATCGTGCAGCCTAGCCCCGACGCGGCGCCAATCGCCTGCAAATCGCGCTGTGACTCGCTCCCCAGCGGGTTTTCCATCGCGGACCCCCGCCTCTCACATTGTTGTGCATTGTATCACAATCTTTTTTCAGTGCTGAGTGCTGAGTGCTGAGTCGTTCATTCCACACCGGGACGGCCTGACCCAGCACTCAGCACTCAGCACACAGCACACAGCACTAATCATGTGCGTGCGCCGCTTCGCGCTCAGTCACTGAGAGTGGGAGAGGGCGCTGGTCGCCTTCGCGCAGGACCTGCTTGGCGGCGCCGACGAAGTCGCGGAAGAGTGGATGCGGGCGGGTTGGGCGCGACTGGAACTCGGGGTGGAACTGGACGCCGACGAACCACGGGTGATCGACCAGCTCCATGATCTCGGCCAGCTTGTTGTCCGGCGAGGCGCCGGACACGATCATTCCGGCCTCATCGAAGGCGTCGAGGTAGGCGTTGTTGATCTCGTAGCGATGGCGGTGGCGTTCTTCGATCATCTCTACGCCGTAGGCGGCAGCCGCCTTCGTGCCGGGCACGAGCTTGCACGGCCAGGAGCCGAGCCGCATGGTGCCGCCCATCTCGACGTCCTTCTGGTCGGGCATCAGGTCGATGACCGGGTGTGGCGAGTCGGGGTCAACCTCGGTGCTGCTGGCGCCCTCGTAGCCGAGGACATTGCGGGCAACGTCAATTGCCGCCATGTGCAGGCCGTAGCAGACGCCGAAGTAGGGAATCTGCCGCTCGCGCGCATAGCGTGACGCCAGGATCTTGCCCTCGACGCCGCGCGGCCCGAAGCCCGGAGCGACAAGGATGCCGCAGGCGTGCGCGAGCTGCTCTTCGAGTTCGGCCAGCGTGACGCGCTCAGAATTGACCCAGTTGATCTCGACATCCACGTCGTGTGCCAACCCGGCGTGGGTCAGTGCCTCGGAGATGCTCATGTACGAGTCGTGCAGGTCGACGTACTTGCCAACCAGCGCGATCTCGAGCCCCCGGCGCGGCGACTTGATATGGTCGACCATCGCGCGCCACGTGTCCAGGTCGGCGGACGCTGGCCACGAGAAGTGCTGGGCCAGGTATTCGCCAAGGCCGGCCCCCTCCAGCATCAGCGGCACCTCGTAGATCGTGTCGGCGGTCTTGAGCGGGATGACGGCATGCTCGTCAACGTCGGTGAAAAGCGAGATTTTGGAGATGACCTCCTGCGAGACATCGTAGTCCGAGCGACAGATGATGACGTCCGGCTGAATGCCCATTGCCCGCAGATCGCGGACGGAGTGCTGGGTCGGCTTGGTCTTCATCTCGCCGGTCGAGCCGATCTGCGGCAGGAGCGTGACATGCATGTAAAGGACGTTGCGACGCCCCTCGTCCTTGCGCATCTGCCGGATCGCTTCGAGGAACGGTTGCGATTCGATGTCGCCGACAGTCCCACCGACCTCGACGATTATCGCGTCGACTTCGCGCGAATTGGCGACATGCTGGATGCGTCCCTTGATCTCGTTGGTGATGTGCGGGATAACCTGGATCGTGCCGCCGAGGTAGTCGCCACGGCGCTCCTTTGCGATGACGGCCGAGTAGACCTGGCCGGTCGTGACGTTCGAGCCGCGCCCAACGTTCTCGTCAGTGAAGCGCTCGTAGTGACCCAGGTCAAGGTCCGTCTCGGCCCCGTCGCCGGTCACGAACACTTCACCGTGCTGGTACGGCGACATCGTGCCGGGGTCGACGTTTAGGTACGGATCGAGCTTCATGATCGCGACCCGCAGGCCACGCGCCTTCAGCAGGCGTCCGATCGACGCCGTCGCGATCCCCTTGCCAACTGATGAGACCACCCCACCCGTCACGAAGATGTATTTCGGCACCCTTCAGCTCCTCAGCCGGTCAGCGTGTCAGCTTGTCAGTTTGTCAGCTTGTCAGCCCGCACGTCGCTCGCCTCGATGAATCGATCTAGCTACATCGAACCTGGCTGACGACTGACAAACTGACCGGCTGACAAGCTCTACGGTTCGAGCACCACCACCTCAGGCGTGTCGCCAAGGTCACTCGCGCGGATCGTGAGCTTGTCGCGCGGGGTGATCTCAGTCACACCCATTTCCTTCAGGAACCGCTCCAGCGGATCACGTTGCTTGTCGCCCAACGATGTCTGATACTGCATCGGGATAATGATTCGCGGCTCGAGCTGGCCGATGACCTCGACCGCCTTCGTCGCGTCGAGCGTCGTCCCGCCCCCGACCGGGATGATGACGACATCAGCCGAACTCATGCTCTCGACCTGCGCCTCGGTCAGCGAGTGGCCGAGATCGCCGAGATGACAGACGACAATGTCCTCAAGATCGAACAGGTAGGCAGTGTTGCGCCCGTGCTCGGCGCCATTCTGGTCGTCATGGTAGGTGCGGATGCCGGTGATGAAGACATCGTTCATTTCGTATTCGCCCGGACCATTCACCATTTTGGGAGTGCCGGACGCCAGATCGACGTAGCTGTGTCCGGGGTGATCGTGGGAGATGGTGACGATGTCGACCTTCTGCTTCTCGACCTTGTAGCCAGACGAGCGCGGCACTGGATCGGTCAGGATCGTTGCGTCACGCGAACGCAAACGGAAGCACGCGTGGCCAAACCACTTGATCTCAGCCATGGTTGCCTTACGTTCCAGAACGGAATTGAAATGTACAGGTGGGCTGTTCCAGAGGTTTCTCAGGGCGCCTAGATGATGATATCACGCACTGAACGGACAGGCTACGGTTTTTGGAACGTCTGTTCGCAACCTGTGTCAGTGTTCCACGACGCTGGATCGCTCGACCAGCTCGGACAGAATTCCGGCGCAGGCGCGCGGGTGGATGAAGGCCACGCGCCAGTCGTGCAGTCCAACGCGTGGCTGCCGGTCGATCAGCTCGACTCCGGCATCCGCCAATCTGTCGAGCGTGCCGGCCAGGTCATCGACGAGGTAGGCGACGTGGTGGAAACCAGGCCCGCGCGAGGACAGGAAACGTCCAACCCCCGATTCGCGATCGAGCGGGGCCAGAATCTCGATCCACGACTCGCCGGCCCGCAGCGCCGCGATGTCGACACCCTGCTCAGCCACCCGCGACACCTCACCACCGCTGAAGCCCAGTTTCCGATACGCCTCGATCGCCGTGTCGATGTCCTCAACGACGACGCCGATGTGGTGGATCGGTCCAGGTGGGGTGAAGCGCGAGGCGTTCATTGCTTGGTGACCTTCCATCCGGATAGTCAACGGCCATTCGCGCCGCGCGTCACGCATCACGCAGCACGCCGCACGCCGCCTACGACTGCGCCGCCTCGCGGATGCCGGGCGTGTGGAAGTAGTGATCGAGGATCTTGTTGGTGACCGGACCGGCGTAGATGCTGCCGGCGCCGCCGCCCTGGATCATGACGGCGACGCAGATTTCGGGGTCGTTGTAGGGAGCGAAGGCGGTAAACCAGGCGTGCGACTCCTTGTACTCGCCCTCGACGGCCACTCCATACTCGGCGGTGCCGCTCTTCGCGCCAACTTCGACATCAGTCAGGGTGATCTTGCCCAACGCGGTGCCCTCGGTCACGGTCCGGCGTAGACCCTCACG
This sequence comes from Thermomicrobiales bacterium, assembly GCA_040881885.1. GTDB lineage: Bacteria > Chloroflexota > Chloroflexia > Thermomicrobiales > CFX8 > JBBECJ01. The sequence continues at coordinate 8,910 of JBBECJ010000366.1, forward strand.
GACGTCATTGATGTGCTGCTTTTCAATCTGCAATTCACGCAGCTTCCGGGCCGGGAATTCCTGGACGACGGAGCCTTCGTCGTTGACGAGGTCGCGGATCAGGCGCGGAACGTAGAGCGTTCCACCGTTGGCGATCGCGGCTGTGCCGTTCAGGAGCTGCAACGGTGTGCAGAGCAGATGGCCCTGACCGATTGAGACGTTGATCGTGTCGCCGATCGACCAGTATTCGTGCAGGTCTGACTGGAACAGCCACTTCGGGTTGGGGACCAGTCCCTCAGCTTCGCCGGCCAGCTCGATGCCGGTCGCCGTCCCAAAGCCGAAGACCTCCTTGAGGTACTTTTCGATGTTCTCGATGCCAAGACCGCGAAACTCGTGCGGCTCAGGATCGTCCGGGTTGTAATAGTGAACGTTGATGCCCGACTCGGTCTGTGACTTTGGCGCTCCGACGTTGTAGAAGTAGACGTCGCATGAGTCGGCCAGACCCGAAAAGAGATCGACATCACCGTGTCCGGCCGGGTCCCAGCAGGTGTAGGTGTTGCCCTGGGATTCATCCCAGATCCACGGCACACGGATCTGGCCCTTGCAGCGGAACGTGTCGGTGGGTGTGATGACCTTCGCCTGGAGCGCCGCGCAGGCCAGCAGCGGCTTGAGCACCGAGCCGGGCGGGTACTCGCCGCTCGTGGCGCGGTTGAGCAACGGCGTGAATTCATCGTTCAGGTATTCGTTGAAGTCCTCCTCGGAGATACCGCCAATGAATTTCTGATTGTCGAAGCTCGGCAACGAGGCCATCGCCAGGATCTCGCCATTGCGTGGATTGATGACAATCGCGACACCGGCGCCGACCTTCTGGCGTTGCTCCTTGAGCGCCTCGGAATTGGCGAAGTCGATCCCGTTCTTCAGCTCCTGCGTCACGCGCAGTTGCAGCTCGCGGTCGATCGTCAACCGGGCCGAGCGGCCGTCGGTCGGGTCGCGCCGCAGGTCTGGCAGCTCCAGCCGCTCGACGCCGGCAGAATCGACCTGCACCCAGCGGATGCCCTTCTCGCCGCGCAACTGCTTTTCGAGCGCCTCCTCGACGCCGCCCCGGCCGACGTTGTCGTCCGGCTGATAGATGTGACCGCCGGTCGAGGTTCTCTCCGTCTCATATTCCTGCTCACTGATCGGACCGACGTAGCCCAGCATGTGTGAAAACGCCATCCCTC
>JBBECJ010000366.1:10118-13354 GCA_040881885.1 Thermomicrobiales bacterium
ATCCCTCCCGAATACTCACGGATCAGCGTCGTGTCATCAACAACGACGCCCGGCAGGTAGACGACATTAGCGGCCAGGTCCAGCGCCTGCTCGCGCTCGACATCCTGCTTGACGATCATTGGCAGATCAGGCGAGCCGTGGTTCGCCAGCGCGTAGTTGAGCATGCTCAGGACGCGGATGCCTGGGATGTCCGAAAGGCTGGCCCTGAGCGTCTCGGCCTCTTCAGTTGTGAGGTCCTCTTTCAAGAGCTCCAGATTGGCGTCGTCGCGGGTGATCCTCGCCAGCAGCGTCGCGCCGTCGACGCCAATGCGTTGCGCGCAAAGGCTGACAACGGCTGCCTCAGACCCAACCGGAACGAGCGTCCTGTCGAGCACGAGCACGTTCTTCAGATCGAGCGACTGCGTAACGGTGTCCAGCACCTGCTGGCGTTCGTCAGGGTCGAGCGGGAGCAGGTTGCCCATAATCTTGACGGCCCAGGTGCGGCGGTTCTCCGCCAGTGGCACTCCGGATCGATCAAGAATCCGCCCGCGCGACGCCTTCAGCGTCTCGGAGCGCGTGATGTTGTCGGCGGCAGCGTCCTCGAACTTGCTGCCTTCCGCGATCTGGAGCGACCAGAGCCTGGCGCCGAGTCCCGCGAAGCTGACGCCAATCGCCCCGCGGACGAGGAAGACTCGCCGCGAGATCGGTTCTGCCTCACGCTGACGCTCCTCGCGCCGTCGACGCTCGCCTGGGCGAGCCAGTTCCATGCGTCGCTTTTTCCTAAACACGGCGTGGGATCCAACGGTCAAACACGAGCAACACTCCATAGGCTAGCGGGACGAGCAGGGCGTTCAACAGAGATGTCATGATCGTCAGCCGGACAGCGCCGCCGGCCGCGACCGTGTCGCCGGCGGCGATCGAGAGCATGACGATGACCAGGCCGTAGGCGAGCGTGGCTCCGAGGACGGTCAGAACCGGCAGAATCGCGCCGGAACGGAACAACTTCCCGCCGGTCGCGCCACCGACGATCGCGACCACCAGCAACGCCAGCACGTGTGTCCCGAGCGGGTCCATCGACAGCAAGTCGATCCAGAATCCGAGCACTGCCGCCCAGACCAACCCTTCGCTGACGCCATGGGTCGCGCTCCGGATCAGCAGGAAGACGAGCGCGAAATCCGGGACAATGCTGAGCAGACCGGTGGCCGGGAAGAAGGTGGCCTGCAGGAGCGCGGTCAGCAGCAGCAGCGACGCGAATAGAACGTGACCCATCGGGCGCGTCCGATGACGCGCATAGCTCCCGGCAGGCTGGTCACGCGCGAGCATCATTTGCTTCCCCACCGCGACATGTCCCGACACCCAGAGCAACCATCCGGCGATGATACCACTGTGAGCTTCGAGCTATCAGCCGTCAGCCATCAGCAATCAGCCTGTTGGTCGAGTGTCGAACGGATCGATCCTGTCCAGCAAGCTGGTTGCTGATGGCTGACGGCTGATAGCTCAAGGCTACTTCGGCGTCCCGCCGGCGCGGATCTGGTCGATCAGGCCGCCGGCATTCGGAATACCGGAACGGGCGAGGTCCGAGAGGTACTGGTCGCGGTTGTAGGTGACGCGGCGGTGTTCGAGCGCCCAGCCACTGCCGTCGTCGGTCGCGATCAGGAAGCAGGGACGTTCGTCTCCGTCGAGCGGGAAGCCGACGGCGCCGCAGCAGGCGACCGTCCGCTCGCCGATCTCGCGGACGTAGGCTCGATGAATGTGGCCGTAGACAAACGTGTCGGCGCGCGTCTCATCCAGCATCGCTGTCAACACGCTCTCCTCAGCGTCGGGCAGCACGATCGGATGCGTACTTGAAGGCGTCGAGTGAACGAAGACGAGCGTCTTGCCGCTTGGGCCAGTCGTCCGCCATTCCAGCGGCAGATCAACGAGAAACCGCAACGACTCCTGGCTGAGCGCCTTCGCGGCCCAATCGTTGATTCGCAGTATGAGTTCGGAGGGCGTTTGCTGCGGCGCGTAGCCGCGGGCCGGGACACGCCCGGAACTGGCCGATTCGATGATCCACTCGTCACCGTTGCCACGCACCGACGGCCAGCCACGCTCGCGGACGGTCGCGACGACACGCTCGGGATATGCGCCACCCGTCGCGAAGTCGCCGCCGCCGACGATAGCGTCGTACGGTCCGCTCCCGTCAAGTTCGGCAAGGACTGCCTGCAAGGCAGGCGCATTTCCATGAATATCAGAAACAAACGCCACGCGCATGGGCTGACTCATCGCGCCCTCCTCTCGGCTGCCAGGATCGTTGATGCTCTCAGTTGGAACAGTACCATGCGCCGAAGCCGGTTATTGCCGGAGCGCGACGGCCCGCGCGACGACTCCGTCGTGCGCCCGGCGCTCAAGCGCGTCATCGAGCGGCGGCAGGTCGGCGCTGCCGTGCGTGCGTTCAAGCGCGCGCGCGATCAGCCAGTCCGCGAGCTGCGGGTTCTTGGGCAGCAACGCGCCGTGCAGGTAGCAGCCAATCGCGTTCAGATACCGCGCGCCCGCGGTTCCGTCCTGGCCGTTGTTGCCGTTGCCGACGCGGACGTGGCCAAGCGGGTGAACTCCCTCGCCGAGCCAGGTCTTGCCGGAGTGGTTCTCGAAGCCGACCAGCGTGCCAAGCTCGCCGGCGTCAACGACGACGTTGCCAATGAAGCGCTCGCGGCCGGCTTCGCTGGTTATGTCCAGGACGCCGATGCCTGGCAGATCGTCGCCCTCGAATGGGTGGTACTGGTGGCCGAGGAGCTGGTAGCCGCCGCAGATGGCGAGGATAGGCGCGCCGTCCTTGATGGCTGCCTTCAGGTCGCGCCCTTTTGCACCCCGCAAATCCTTTGAGACGGCAATCTGCTCGCGGTCCTGGCCGCCACCCCAGAAGTAGACATCGACCCGCGAGGCGTCCAGCGTGTCGCCGATGCCGATCGTCTCGACCGTCGCCGGGATGCCGCGCCACTCCGCCCGCCGCGCCAGCGCCATGACGTTGCCGCGATCGCCATAGATATTCATCTCGTGGCCGTACAGCCAGCCGATGCGTAGCTCCATACTGTCCTCCGTGCTGAGTGCTGAGTGCTGAGTGCTGAGTAAGGATAATCGGTAATGAGAAGCACATTGCTGCGCCTCGCCATGGCGCGACGCCCTGCTCAGCACTCCGCACTCAGCACTCAGCACTCGTTACTGCTCCCAGAACTCGGCGACGACGCCTCTGTCCGCGAGTGGTTGGCGCAGTTGGAGGA
>JBBECJ010000367.1:0-2098 GCA_040881885.1 Thermomicrobiales bacterium
CTGCAGGCCGGTGGTGCGACACATGCGCGCTTCCTACACGGGCGCAGGCGTTTGCGGTCTGTTCGGAGTTCCATTGATCGACGCGTCGGCCTGCGGGCCGCGGACAGGGCGAGCCCTGTCCCTACGCGATCACGGCAACGATTCTCACGCCGCGTGCGAGCCGAGGAACTCCAACACGACATCGTTGAACGCCTCGGCGTCCTCCATGTTCGGCAGGTGCCCGAGGCCGGGCAGGACGACCTTTCGCGCTCCGGCGATCCTAAGCGCCAGCGTGTCGGCGATCCGCAGCATGTCGGGAATGTCGCGCTCGCCGGCGACGACCAGGGTTGGCGCCGCGATCCGGCCCAATTGCGCCACACAGTTCGGCTCCGTCCAGACGCAGGGATCATGGTTGGTCCAGTGCCAGCCGGAGTAGTCGGCGACAATCCTCGTCAGCGCCTCGTGGCAGTCCGGCCGCTCGTTGGCAACCTCGAAAAGCGAACACGCAGCCCAGAGGTCGCGGGCAGCAGCGGCGCCACTCTCCCGGCCCGCCTTCCAGATTGGGCCGGTCATCGCCCACAGTTCGGGCGTGTCGAACCCCGGTAGCGCCGAATCAACCAGCGCCAGCGCGCTGACTCGTTCCGGCCACTGCAGCGCGAAATCCAGCGCCACCTCGCCGCCCCGCGATAGCCCAATCAGCGCAGCACGCTCGATTCCAAGCGCGTCGAGCAGGGCGCGAAGATCCTCGCCGTGCTGATAAACGACGCCCGCCTCCGGAACCGCCGACCGCCCGAACCCGCGCAGATCGTAGCGCGCGACTCGATATCGCCCGGCGAACGCCTCAAATTGCCCGTCCCACATCCGGGTGTCCAGCGAGAACCCATGCACAAAGACGACCGACGGCGCGTCGTCCGCCCCAGCGACCTCTACCCACAACCGCGTCCCGTTCACCTCGACGAACCGGCCGCTCATCTGCTCTCCGCATCACGCATGACTCAATACACGTAATCCTTGAGTCGATCCGGCTGGAGGATCACAATCTCGTCTTTCTCGGCCGCGATCACGTCGAGCCCTTCGAACATGCGTAGCGCCTTGTTGATGCTGACGCGGGTGGTGCCAAGCTCGGCCGCCAGGTCGCTTTGGCTGATCTCGAACGGGATCGCGATCCCGGTCTCGCGCCGCTGGCCGCTGCGTTCGGACCAGTTCAGCAGCCACTTCGCGACCCGCCCCGGCACGTCCAGCGATTGCAGGTCCGAAAGCCGGTCGTTGGTGTCGCGGATCATCCCGACCAGCCCCTGCATCAGCGCCATCGCGACCGTCGGCTCGTTGTGAATCATGCCCATCAGCGCCGCTCGCGGCAGCATCCGGACAACGACCGGCGTCTGGGCGATCACCGTCGCCGAGCGCGGGAAGCCATCGACCAGCGCCAACTCGCCGAACGAGGCCGGCGCCTCCTGAACGGCCAGGACGATTTCCTGACCGGCGGCCATGAAGCGGCTGACCTTGACGCGCCCCTCTTCGAGGATCAGCAGCGTCTCGCCGGGATCGCCCTCGGAGAACAGCACCTGCCCCTCCGGATAGCGCCGGACGCGGCTCTCCGCCTCCAGCATCGCCAGCATCCCCGGCGCCAGCTCGGCGAACAGCGGAATCTGGTCCAGTCGCACGCCCGCGGACCCCATCGCCATGTCGCTACCCCCTTTGGTGAGGAGAAAGTGCTCAGTGCTAAGGAGAAAGGAGTTGAGTGTCGATTGCTGAGAACATCGTCAGTCCTGAAGCGTCAATCGTCAATCCCCACGACCGACTCGGCGCTCGGTGCCCGGCACTCACCTCCCTTCTCCTTAGCACGTTCTACTTTCTACTCACCATCCAGCACGCGCGTCGCCTGCTCCAACGCGTCCTGGATCCGGTTGCGTTGGCGGACGAGTGCCGTCAGCAGGAAGCGATGCTCGCTGGAGTCCGGGTCGAGCGCGGCCAGCTCGCGCATCGGCGCGAGGCCGGGCAGGACCGGCAATTGCAGGGCCGGGTCCATCTCGTATGGGCCATCGATGGTGAAGAGCGCAGGATTGATGATGCGCGTGACGCGCAGGACCGCTTCGTTGTAGCGTCGCGTGTCGGGCCC
>JBBECJ010000368.1:0-2092 GCA_040881885.1 Thermomicrobiales bacterium
AGCTTCGTCAGCGCGAACGCCAGGCTTGCCCCCATGATCCCGCCGCCGATCACGACGACCTCCGCCCGCTCGGACATGCCGTTCCTCCCTCGTGCTCAGATATCGTCGTATCGACCGGCAGGCGTCATTCATGGTGATCCTAGCACCCACGTAACTGCGTCATGTCATACTCACGGCCAGGATCGAGAATGGCTTGCGGGAGGACAGCATGCAGACAGTCAGCAGCCGGCAGCACGCGTTCGAGTTCCGAGCGGACATCGCGCCGGTCCTGCGGGTGGAGTCGGGCGAGGTTGTTCGCTTCGAGACCTCGCCGGAGCCGGCGGAGCGGCTGTTCGCGGCTGGCGAAGACTGGCTCGAATTGCTCGACACGCGCCGATTGAACGCGGTGACGGGACCGGTCTTCATCGAAGGCGTCGAACCGGGCGACGCCGTCCGCGTCGACATTCTGGAGATTGAGACGCTCGATTGGGGTTGGAACGCGTTCATCCCCGGCTTCGGGATGCTCTGCGAAAACCTGACGACGCCGATGCTGCGGCGCATCCCGATCGTGGATGGCCGTTGCTGGATCACAGAGGCGCTGTCCGTCCCGCTGCGGCCGATGATCGGCTGCCTCGGCCTTGCTCTGGCGCGAGGCGCCTCATCGACGCTGGCGCCGCCATTTCCGTGGGCCGGAAACTACGATCTGTTGCAGGTCCGGGCCGGCAGCACGATCTGGTTCCCGGCCCAGGCGCCCGGCGGACTCTTCTCGCTCGGCGACCTGCACGCAGCGATGGGAGACGCCGAGGCAACCAGCGTCTCGATTGAGTGCGCCGGAGCGGCGACCGTCCGGCTCAGCGTCGAGAAATCGCTCGACATCCAGATGCCCCGGATCGTGGCCGGCGGCAAGCTCTACACCGTCGGCCTGGCCGAGCGTGGCCACTACGTCGCCGCCCGCCGCCATGCCGCCGAACAACTCTTCAACTACCTGACCGCCGAGCGACGCTTGACGCCTGAGGACGCATACACGCTGTTCTCCGCTGCCTGTGATCTTTCGTTTGGCGGCCCGGCTGGTGCCGTCGTCCTGGCCAGCGTGCCATTTGATGTCTTGGACGCACGTGACGTGATGGCCGTGAAGCGGCAAGGACGGCCTGGCCAGTAACCGCTGCCTGAACGATCGCGACGCCTCCGACGTCTTGGCGCGCGATGGGCTGCGGCCGTGCGGCGACGAGGAGACACGCGTGGACCTGCAATCCCGAAAGGATCTCCTGCGAAACTCGCCCTATTTCTCCCATCTGGACGATGCGGTGATCAACGCCGTGTGCCGCTCGACCGACGTTCGCTCGTGCCCGAGCGGCGCGCGGATCTTCACCGAGGGGCATGACGAGGGTGAAGCAGCACTCCACTTCGTTGTCGAAGGCGTCGTCAAGGTCTACAAGCTCTCGACCGATGGACGCGAACAGGTGCTGCGCCTGTTCTATCCGGGCGATACCTTCGCGGATGTCGCGGCGTTCGATGGCGGTCCCTATCCTGCGTCCGCCGATGCGTTCGAGAATGCGACCGTCTTGCGGATATCCCGCCGGATGCTCCAGTCACTGATGCAGCAGTATCCGGAAATCGCGGTTGGCGCATCGCAGATCATGGCGGCGCGCCTGCGGCATATGACGAGCCTCGTCGAGGACCTTTCGCTTCGGCGCGTGATGAGCCGCGTAGCGCGGCTGCTAATGGAAAACCGGGCGGGAGCCGGGTTGACGCAAACGCAGATGGCGACGATGGTCGGCACGGCTCGTGAGATGGTCAATCGTTCCTTGCGTTCGCTTGAGGACCAAGGGGCGATCCAACTGACGAGCGGGGGAATCGCCGTCCTCGATACTGGCAAACTCGCCGAAATTGTCGAGGCAGGGTAGCGCGGGCGACGGACACGGCGACTATGGAGGCTTCACCCCGTCAGGACCGTCACCAGGGCGACAGCGACCCTGCCGGATGTGAGACAAAAGTCACAGCGGAGTGCTGGCTTGGCGAGTATGTTCGTATCAGTTCAGATCGAACCTGGGTGGGACAATGAGGGTGGCGGGGATGGACGCACTGCATCCATCCCCGTATTGATGTGTCCCCG
>JBBECJ010000369.1:0-13172 GCA_040881885.1 Thermomicrobiales bacterium
GATCAGGCCGGGGCCACGAGCGCCCATCAGCCGGCCTAGTCGGAAGATGACGCCGCGCTCGTACTCCTGGACGATCTTGATCGCCGCTGAAAGGATGATCAGAATGAAGAGGACGATCGCGCCGAGCGCAATCAAGACTCCGCTATCCAAGGGACTCTCCAATCATGGCCCAGCGTTGGGCAATCAGCGCGATCAGCCGCCGCGCGCGAACAGATTAGCCCGGAACTCCACCAAACGCTTCCGGAGGTGGCCATTCAGCCTCAGCCGCAATTGGAGCGACCGAGAGCCGCAGCCCATCGACCGCGAGGACCCGCACCTGTTCACCACGGGCGACTGGCGCGCCGCTGGACGTCGCCTGCCAAAGCTCGCCGTGCAGGTAGACCATCCCATCGGGGTCCAGTGGGCTTCGCGCGACGGCGACGGCGCCGATGAGTGTGCTCTCGCCGGTCGCGGGCGGACGCCCACGCGAGCGCCAAAGCGTGCCGGCGATGAACAGGAAGAAAAGTCCCATCATGGCCGTGACGGTGAATATCACGACCTGCGACACGGCCAGGACATCGTCATTGCGCGTGTTCGACAATAGCAGCCCGCCGAACAGAAACGCGACGATTCCTGAGATGGTCAGGATTCCGTGGGTCGGAACGAAGACATCGATCACGAACAGCAGCAGCGCCAGCGCCATCAGCGCCAGGCCGGCCCAGTTCGTGTCGAGCGTGCCGAGCGCGTAGAAGCCGGTCACGAGCATGATCCCACCGACCGCTCCGGGGCCGATCGAGCCCGGGTTGGCGATCTCGAAGACCAGCGCCAACGTGCCGAGACTGACGAGCACGAAGGCGATATTGGGATCGGTGATGACCTGCAGCAGTTGCTCGAAGAACGACATCTCGATCTCGGAAACCGTCGCCCCGGCAGTCTCAACCGCGACTGTCTCGCCCCGGACGACGACCTCGAGGCCGTCCGCCTGCGCCAGGACGCCGTCCAGATCGCCGGTGATGAAGTCGATGACGTTGAGTTCGAGCGCCTCGCTTGCCGTGACGTTTTCGGCGTCGCGGACGGCTGCCTCGGCCCATTCGGCGTTACGGCCGCGCTGCTCGGCGAGTCCACGGATCTTGGCGGCGGCATCGTTGACAATCTTGCGGTCCATCGCGGACTCGCCGTCGTCGTCGGACTCGCCGCCAAGCTGGACGGGCGTCGCCGAGCCAATGTTGGTGGCCGGCGCCATCGCCGCGACATGCGCCGCGTAGGTGATGTAGACGCCGGCTGATCCAGCTCGCGCGCCCTCCGGGGCGACGTAGACGATGACGGGGATTGGCGACGCGAGGATGTCGCTGATGATGTCATCCATTGACGAAGACAACCCGCCGGGTGTGTCCACTCGGAGGATGACGGCGCTGTCACCGCGCTCGGCTGAGCGCTCAATCCCGCGCCCAATGTAGGTCGCCATGACGGGCGTGATGGTTCCGTCGACATCAAGCAACCCGACCTGCCGGCCGGTGTCCTGTGCTCCGACATTCGTTATGCCAGCCAGCAGGAGACCGGCCATCAGGATGGCCGAGATGACCGCGCGAGGGACGATTAGATGCCATCGATTGTGGACAAGGCTTGTCGCGTGGGCCGGCGAGGTCATGATTGCGCTCCTTCACCCATACCCAGCGCAAGTATATCCGCCATGACAAACGCGGCGAACCGCGTCGCTCCCGGTACAATTCGCGCGCCGCCCAGGTGGCGTGGGAATCGACCGGCAAGGCAGGGGTAGCATGTCATCGGCCCTCGGAAAGTACCAGCGCGCCGAGCGTTACGTCAACGGCCTCATCATGGGTCCGCCGACCCCGCCACCCGGAACTCCACCTGCCGAGATTCGCGAACGCGCAATTGCTCGTCTCGAACGGCTCCGCGCGTTCCTGGGCTATCTCGGCAATCCGCAGCGCTCATATCGAACGATCCACGTCGCTGGAACTTCCGGCAAGGGTTCGACATCGACATTCGCCGCCAGTATCCTCGCCGCCGCTGGATTCCGAACTGGCACACACGTCTCGCCCTACCTGCAGGTGGCGACGGAAAAGCTCCAGATCGACGGCCAGATCGTTCCGGCGTCGAGCTACGCCGCGTTGGTCGATTCGATGCGGGAGAGCGTCGATGCCTGGGTCGCAGCCGGTCACGAACGGCCAAACTACGGCGAGTTCTGGGTCGCGATGACATATCGCTACTTCGCCGAAGAGCGCGTCGATGTCGCGGTGATCGAGGTCGGCGCGGGCGGCCGGTTCGACGTGACGAACGTGATCGAACCGGATGTCGCCGCGATCACCAGTATCGGTTACGACCACACCGTCACGCTTGGATCGACCCTGCCCGAGGTCGCCTGGCACAAGGCCGGCATCATCAAGGCCGGCTCGATCGCCGTCACCGCCGTCACCGACCCGGAGGCGCTGCCGGTGATCGAGGCCGAGGCGCGAGCACGCGGCGTCGAGTTGCGGCGCGTCCGGCCCGGCGGCGAGTACAACGCGGTCGAGACCGACGAGCGCGGCACGTCGTTCATCGACACGGAGTCTGGTCGCCGCTTTCACGTCCAATTGCCCGGCACGTTCCAGGCAGCCAACGCCGCGACCGCCGTCGCGATCGCCCGCGCGTTCGACGCCGAACGAGTCACAGACGACGCGATCTCGGCTGGACTCGCCACCGCCCGATTTCCCGGCAGGATGGAGACCGTTCTGCGCGACCCTGTCGTCCTTCTGGATGGAGCCCACAACCCTGAGAAGGTCGCGTCTTTGGCGCGCAATCTTGAAACGCTCTACCCTGCCCGCCGCATGATTCTCGTCTTCGGCGCGCTCGAGTCGAAGAGTTATCAGGAGATGCTGGCGTTGCTGCTGCCGCGGACAAGCGTCCTGATCGCGACGGCGCCGCGGGTGCTCGCCAAGCCATCCACCAACGCGGCCGAGATCGCGGCGCTCACCCCGCCTGGACTGCCGGTCGAGGCCATCGACGATCCGCTGTCTGCCGCCGTTCGCGCCATCGAGCTGGCCGGCCCGGACGACCTCGTCGTCATCACTGGCTCACTCTACCTGGTCGGCAACGTCCGTGAACGCTGGTATCCGACCGAGCGGATTCTGGAACACGGAACGTGTTGGCCGTGATGCGTGATGCGTGACGCGTGACGCGATCCAGAGACGACACGCCCAAGAGGAACAACACCCCTTACCCTGTCATCCTGAACCGTAGCGAAGGATCGCCTGGCGTCGATGACAGGTGCGCGCCGATCGGCAGTCGAACGCGCATCTCCTGGTCAGCCGATCTTTCGTCAAGGTCAGGCGATCCTTCACTGCGGTTCAGGAAGACAGGGCAAGTGGCCGTGTCAGCGTCCGACGCATCACGCATCACGGCCAACACGCTTTCGCAGGTAACGCAGCAGTCCATCCACGGCCATACCGTACGGAGTCGCGAGGGCGGTCTCGAGCGACACTGCGCTTGTGCCGCTAGCTGCCATTTGCGCCTCGACATGCGAGATCAAGCGCTCGACGATCGTGTCGCGATCGAGTCCCTGGCCGGCCAGCGAGGCGACCAGGTCTACCCACTCGTCGAGGCGCTGGTCAAGCAAGTTGAGGTGATCCTGAACGTCATTGACGACACCGAAGTGCGTCAGGAGCATGCGGTGCGGCCTGATCTCTCGCAACCTCGCGACGCTTGCATGCCAGAGCCCGATGTCGATGTCGGGCGGCGGAGTTGGGGGCAGCGTGTCCGGCGATGGAGGTATGCGGATTCCGGCCACGTCGCCGGCGAACACGACGTTATGGCGCGTGTCACGGAACGCGACGTGATGCGCGGCATGGCCGGGCGTGTAGATCACCGCCAACGACCGGCCGCCTATCTCAATTGTGTCACCGTCCGAAACGGCGACGACGTTGCCGGCCGGAACCGGAACGACCTCGCCCCAGAGAAGGTCCATCTGGTCGGCGTAGATGCGCGTCGCGCTCCGGACGAGGTTGGTCGGGTCGATCGTGTGCGGCGCGCCGATGTCGTGGACGTACAGCCGCGCCTTGGGGATGCGCCAGATCAGCGATCCAGCCGCGCCAGCATGGTCAAGGTGGATGTGGGTAACGAGCAGGTGGCGGATGTCGTCAACGTCGCGCCCCAACGCTTCGACACCGTCCAGCAGGGTCTTGAGCGTGCTGGTCGGTCCAGTTTCAATCAGCGCCAGACCATCGCTGGTGTCGAGCAGATAGGCCGCGATGACCTTCGGCACGCCCTGAAACTGTAGGTCAATGATCGCGGTGTCGCGAGACAGCCATCGCGTTTCTGCGGCGCTCAACACCGGTCCCTTCTGATTGGTATTGAGCCAGGTTGCGACACCGCGCGCTGCTCAGCGCGATCCAATCTCAGCCAGCGACTCGATGTGGCTCGACAGGGCCCTCAGCCGGACGCGGTCGATCGCGTAGAACTTCATGCCGTTCGACGGCCGGACCGTCACCAGATCCGCTGACTCCAGGGTGCTGAGGTGACGCGAGACGGCCGACTGGCTGATCCCGAGCCGGGCAACGATCTCCTGCGCGTAGAGTTCCTTCTCGCGCAGCATCTCGATGATCCGCATGCGCGACGGATCGGACATCGCCCGCAGCCCGTCAAGCACGTCGGGCGTCTCGAGCGGTGCGTCGTCCTGGCGAGCGACGCGCGTCTGAACTGGCCGGTTTCGCAGCACCGAGGCGGGGTTGAAGTAGAGAATCAGCGCCGGAGGATAGAGAATGTACTGGATGAAGCTGCCGACATGCGACGACGGACAGAAAACGACTCGCTCGACCTCATCGAAGCAGCTGTCGATCTCCGGCGGGAGCCGGTGGCCGGTGAGCTCCTGAAACGTCACCTGAACGGATGGATGTGAGAGCGCCTGTGCGAACCGGACGGCGCGTTCGAGGTCAGGCTGATTGCGTTCGAACTCGGGCTGATAGCACTGCCGCCAGAACCCGTCCAGCAACGCCAAGGTCCGCTGCTTCAATTGATCCGGAGAGGTCACCAGCGCGGCAGCCTCGTCGATGTTGGCGCGCGTAATGCCCGGCCGCAAAAACATGCGCCATTCGGACGCATTGTCGGTCGTCGGCGGAAGTTCATTCAGCCCGCGGTCGCGGTAAATGCGGACGAGTGCGTTGGCCGCCATCTCCGGAAACGTGGAGGCTGGGAGCGATTCGAGAAAGCCGAAATACTCGTCGAAGCTCGCGTCCAGCCGGTCGGGGCCGAGCGCCTCAAACGCAAAGAGCAACTCTTCGATGTAATACAGCAACCGGCCGGAGAAGCCCAGTAGCAGATCGAGGTCGTGGCGCAGACCAGCGTCCAACGAACGCCAGGCGTCGATCAGCCAGCGATCGAAGCCGGGATCAGCGACATCGCTCTCGGCGGCGCCGGCTGCCCGAAACGTCAGCGAGATGGCTGACGTCAATTCCAGCGGAGCTGACACCGCGAATAGTTGCATTGGCGCCGGTCTACCGACAATGAGCTGACCCACCGCCGCTCCTCTTCGTCGCAAGCCCGCCGGACGATCCAGCGTCTCATCACGTTATGACGATAGCATGTTCTCGACCAACGGCCAACCGCGAAGTGAGCTGGGGGTCAGGGACGAAGCGCGCGCCACGACAACAACAGACGACCGCATGCCTCTTCTCCGATGCCTCGTCCCCATCTCTCGTCCCCGACCGGGGGCTCACTTCGCGGCTGCGCGATAGTCCTCGCGCGGCGGGCTGAAGATGTCGATCACCAGGCAGCCTTGTGGACCGGCGACGGCCGCGTGCGGCAAGTTGCCGGGGATCGTGTAGGCGTGGCCGGGAATCAGCGCGCGGGTTTCGTCGCCGATCGTCATCAGTATCTCGCCTTCAACGACCAGCCCGATCTGCTCGTGCTCATGCGCGTGGGTTGGGACGGCCGCTCCTGGCTCGATCCGCACCCAGTTCGCCATCATCGCGCCGCCGACCATGACGTTCATGCGGATACCAGCCGCCGGCTCGAGGCTTGGGAGCTTGTCCACCTCGTAGAACCCCGGCTGGAACGCGAGCGCGTCGCTCTGCTGCGCCTCCTCGGGTTGCACCCAGAAGCCGGCTGCTCGCTGATTTCCTGTGTGCGCGTTGCCTGCCTGGTCTGCCATGCCTGCTGATCCTTTCACAGTTGGTTCAGTGCCGCTGCGACAGCATGATAGGCCATCCGCTGGTTGCGCGCGAACGGTCACGTCCGCCACTAGCACGGTACTAGCGAGTGGTCAGGACTTTCGGCACAGGTTGCCCGTCGTCCGCATGAGTTAGGATGGGCTTGCCCGGATATCGCAGGAGCCAGTACATAAAGGTACGGCTTGGACACCGAAAAGGCCGGTACTGTGAGAATGCGTACGATCCTGGCGGCTATGCTTGTAACCTCCTTTCTCATGGCCAGTCCTGGTCAATGGTCCCCACCAGTAGCCGCGCTACAAGAATACGACCCGGAAATCGTCGAGACGTTGGCGATGATCAACACCTATCGCGGTTGGCTGGGCATCCCGCCACTGACGATCGACCCTGCCCTGCAAAAGGCCGCCGAAGCGCACGTCGAATATTACCGGCTCAACTTCGGCGATCCCGCGTTGGCCGAAATGGGCCTGCACTATCAGACACCCGGAAAGCCCGGCTTCACCGGTGTCGACTTTCAGGACCGCGCCGACGCCGCTGGCTACGACGGCTGGGTGAACGAGAACGCCGGCCTCTCCGGCTCGATGGTCTGGTCGACCAAGTGGTTCATCGCAACCGTCGGCCATCGGCTCACCTTGCTCGACCCGCGCTACAGCCACGTCGGGCTTGCGGCCGTTGACGACGGCGACATCAAGTTTGAAATCATCGACCTCGGCACGCCCGACTGGGTCGAGAACACGACGCCCGAGTGGGCTGCCTGGCCGCTGGACGACACGACCGGCGTCGGCCTACGCTTCGACGGCGAGGCTCCAAATCCTTTCCCTGGCGCCTCGTACCCAATCGGTTATCCGATCTCGCTCAAGTACTTCGGCCCCGGCGAACTGAGCTTCAGCTCAGCAACCATTTCAAACGGCGACCAGGTCGTTCCTTCGTTCGCGGAAATCGGCACGGGCTGGCTCTCGCGAGAGACGGTTCTGCTGTGCGCCTCGGAACCGTTGGAGCTGGACACTCAATACGAGGTTCGCTTCGAAGGCGTCGCGAACGGCCAACCATTCGTCAAGCAGTGGAGCTTCAGAACGACCAACGGCGACGATGAGCTGGCACGAGATGGGCAATCCTATGTGCCTCCCCCCGCTCCGGAACCGGAACCACCTATTGAACCCGGACCACCGATCGAGGTGCTACCGGATGGGCTGAAGTCAACGCATCCGCTCGTCCAGGGACTCTGGTGGGAAGCCGACGGCCCAGTCTCGCAACTCCAAGCCCAGCGATCCTGGCTCTGGGGACCGGACACCTGGACTGGTGCCGGCGAGCCGTACGTCGAAGAGGCCGATGGCATGCGGCAGGTGCACTACTTCGACAAGGCCCGCATGGAAGTCAACCAACGGACGGGGCAATCGACGCTGGTGACGGCCGGCCTGCTGGTGCGCGACATGATCTACGGCAAGGCACAGGTTGGCGACACGCAGTTCGTTGACGCCGCGCCCGCTAACGTGCCGCTCACCGGCGACCCGCTCGAGTTCAACCCCGACGCTCCAACCTACGCCAGCCTTAGCAACCTTGCCTCGATCGAAGTCGACCGATCCGTCCCGGCTCGCCCCGGTCAGTCGATCACCGAGGTGCTCTGGAAGGACGGCTCGGTCGGCACGAACCCGTCGCTGGGCGCGATGGCGCAGTACGGCAGCTACGAGCCGACTCTCGGCCATAACATCGCCAGCGTCTTTGACACGTATCTCCAATCGCTCCCAACCGACTGGCGCATGAGCGTCGGCCTGCCGCTGGCCGAACCGTACTGGGTGCGCAGCAACCTGGCCGGCCAGCCAACCTGGGTGCTCGTCCAGGCCTTCGAGCGACGTATCCTGACCTACACGCCGGTCAACCGCCCCGAGTGGCGAGTGGAAATGGGCAACGTCGGCCGGCACTACTTCACCTGGCGCTACGGGGAAGAGCCGCCAGCGTCGTAACGCGTTACGGATCACGACGCCACGGCGTCTGCTCGCCGAGCTTGCGGCGGTGGAGGCCAATCAGGGTTGCCAGATAGCCGATGCCGAGCGAGTAACTAGCCAGGACATCGGTCAGCCAGTGGTGGCCGAGATAGACACGCGACGGCCCGACCAGGCCGATCAGCGAGCCGATGCCGGTGACCGGCAGCCAGCGCAACCAGCGCCCACGAATCTCCGCAAAGCACAAATACGCGAAGAAGCCCCAGAAGGCCGTGTAGTGCAGCGTGTGACCGCTGGGGAAGCTCGTGTCGCGCAGGTTCGCGAGCTGGACGACGATGCCTTCGCCGGATGGCCGTGGACGCCGGACAAAGCGCTTGGTCATGAATGAGACCATCGAGCCAACCCAGGCAACGCACAGAAAGCGCGCCTCGCGCCGGAACCCGATCAGCCATGTCCCGGCCACCGCCGTCATCGGCAATGCCAGTGATTGCGGCCGGAAGCCGAACCACGAGACAACGCGCATCAGGATCGTTAGCACGGGGTGGCGCAGGCGCTGGACGCGGATCGTCGCAACGACATCGCGCTCAAGGCGCGGGTTGCGCCGGACAATGAACAACAGCGCGACAAATACCGAGAAGGCGACGAGCGCGACCCTGAGAAACACGCTGCTCCGGCGGCGCGCGGCAGTTGGCGGCACGGTCACCTGCCGCGCGCGCTCCTGAAGTTGCTCTACCAATGACTCTGTTGCTTCTGATTCTGTCGCGTCGGTCGATGTCACAAATCCCTCCGGCACGGGATTGTACCCGCGCGGGAGGGATCAGGTCAGCGCGCCGTCAAGCCAGCCGCGCCGGATCAGGATCTCGCGCGCCAGATGGCCGAGCATGACCTCGTCCTCGGTGCCGGCGAAATCCGAGTGGTACTCGAAGCGATTGCGCTCGAAGTACTGGACGATATGGACGAGGCCGTCGGTCTCCGAGAGTTCCGGGAACTCCTCGGAGATCGGGTAACCGAAGATGGTGAGACCGCCGCGCTCCTCCCAGACGCGCTTGAAGAAGCCACCCAGGCTGTGACGCGTCTCCGGGAAGTAGAACTTGTCGGGCGTTGACGCGAACGGCTGGACTGGCTTGAAGCCAGCCTCGGCCGTGCGGGTCGTTGTCGTCTCAACGCCGACCAGGCCGAGCTGAACGTGATGTTCGGTCCCCGCGTACTCGGGATGCAACTCGAAGCGAGCCCGCTCGAAGTATTGCGTCAGGTAAACACCCCCGTCCGTCTCCGAGACCTCTTCGAACGCCTCGGTCAACGGGTAACCAAACCGGCGCAGGCTGCCCTGCTCCGACCAGTACGCGTTGAACAACGCCGGCACGTTGTGGCCGGTTTCCGGGAAGTAGTTCCCGCCCGGCTCGACTGCCGCCGGCGCCGGCGCAACCGGCGGAGGCAGAACGGCGACACTCTTCGAAAAGCCGTTCTGCAGCAGGTAGTGGACGTATTCCTTCACGACACTGACAGAGAATGTGCGTGTGTGGATGTCCTCCATCCGCACGTAACCGACGACTTCGCGCTCTTCACCGGGCTCCAACGCCGTTCCAAAGCCCCAACGAAACGGATTGATGATGCCCGTGTTCTCCGCGTAGTCCAGTCCAAAGCGATAGGTATTCTCGATCTTTGGGAACCCCGCCGACTCATAGTTCATCGTCTCATCGTAGATGTAGCCTGGTGGAGCGCCGGATGTTTCGATCGCGACGACACCAGGGTTCGTGACGGTCAGTCGCACTTCGAGTAGGTTTCCCTGGTGCACGGTCGACGGTCCGATCCGACAGTCCCGGACTTCGACTCCCTCACGTCGAATGGGCGCCGGCAGGTCGATCGGGCCCGTCCCGGCGATCTGGCCACGGATAGCCGGCAGCAGCGGCCTGCAGAAGTCGCCCGGACAGGATGTCGGCAAGACATCGCCATGTCCGCAGAGATTGGGCAACGCGATCAGATCGACGAAGTCGGACGCTTTGGTTACATCGACATGGCCGGCACGGGTGTTCACCAGACGCTCGAAGGCGTCAATCATGGCCTGCGGCGGATCGTCCACGTCGAAGTTGCCGAGGAATGAGATGCCGATCGAACCGGGGTTGTAGCGCAGCGAATGTCCGGCGATGACGTTTGAGCCACCGAAGCGGCCCTCGTAGACATTTCCGGCGTGGTCGATCAGGAAATTGTAGCCTATATCGCCCCACTCGCGGGTGATGGCATGAAAGAAGTAGATCGAGCGCAGCGCCGCTCCCACGTCGGGCGGGTCGTTGTCGGTCGCCGTGTGGTGCAGGATGATCTTCTCGATCGTCTGATACGTTGGCGGCCAGCGCACCGGCTTCTTCGGGTCACGATCGATGTGACGCATGGTCTCGTCGGCGCCCCAGCCTGAGCGCGGGATAATGAATCCGTCGATCAGATCGTCGACCACCATCGCCTGTGGGGCTGCCACGCCGGTCGTGTCGAGCGATCCGACCCGCAACTCGCGTAGATCCGCCCCGGCGGCGACGGTGACACGCGCTTGAAGCGCGGTTCCGGACCGCAACACCGGCGCGCAATAGCCCCGTGGCTCACCTGCAACTCGCGGATGCCCGTCTGTATGCAGCGTTGTCCAGTCGGACCACTGACCATTTTTGCGTAGTGCGCGAAGCTCGAATCGCAGGCCGTCGCCAGCCGGAGACGCCGCGAGCCAGGAGATGTCGAGCGAATCAAAGCGGGTGTCTGGCTTGAGAACCGGCGTCTCGAAGACACCAGCGTCGGGCAAGCCCTGGGTGAAGGTCCATTCGCTGCGGACTGCCTCGGACGCGAACCCCGGCAACCGCCAGATGGAGACGTTCAGGACAGCCATCGCCGTCGTCGCGCCAGCCAACTTCAAGAGCGTTCTACGCGAGAGCCGTTGTTGGTATGCCATCCATTAACCTGCGTCGCCGGAGACCAGAAGGGCTGCTCACCGGCGGTTTCGCCTCGACACTTTCCCTGCCACAAAAAGGTATCACCCGATGTACGTACGGCCAAACCACCCGGAAGTCCTGTTCAACCTGAGCTAGTCGGGTCTGTTATAGTCGGGCGTGGCTGATCGATCAGAGATTGTGTAGTTGCGCTATCGTGGACACTTCTCTCAACGTACAACGGTTCTCAAAGCCGGAGGTCGTGCGGTCAGGCCGTCTCTGGTCTGCCGCCTTCGCGGTCTGTTGCGCGCTGACAGGGCTTGGCTTCCTGCTGCTGCCTGGTTCGATCGAGGGCAAGTCGCTGGCGGCGCTGCACGGCCTCTGCGCCCAGCAGCCAACCCACAGCTTCTACTTTGGCGACCAGCGGCTGCCGTTCGACGCCCGGATGACCGGCATCTACGGCGGTTTCGCTTTGACGGCCATTTACCTGCTTGCGCGTCGTCGCTGGCGGCATGGCGACCTGCCGTCGTTTGCGGTAATCGCCCTGCTCGGACTGTTCGTCGCCGCCCTCGGCGTCGATGGCGTGAACTCGACGCTGCGCGACGTCGGCGTCTGGCACGCTTACGCGCCGCACAACACGCTGCGCTTGGCGACCGGCATGTTGACCGGCACGGCGTTGGCCGTGTTTGTCTGGATGCTCGTCGCGCAGGTTGGCTTCGCACCGCGCGCCCGCGTCCGGCGCAAGCCGATCTCCGGCGCCGCTGACCTGACGTTACTACTCGCTACGCAAGCCATCGCCGCCGGCGTCATTCTGACGGGTTGGAGCCTGTTGCGCGTCCCGTTGACGTTCCTGTTGCTGCTGTCGGCCGTCACCGCTGTAGGCGGGCTGGCGCTGGCGTTCGTCCTGCTGCTGGGGCGGCGCGAGGCGCGCGCCATCACGACGGCTGACCTGGCCGGCCCGGCGACGGTCGCGCTGCTTGTCGCGCTGTTGCTGATTGGTGGACTTGGCGGCGGGCGGTTCCTGCTCGAATGGTGGCTCGGGATCGAACCCGTCGTAAGGGGCAGCCTTTGAACGACCGAGACGCTGAGTCGGGCAGCCGGTTGTTCGCGGGGGCCGGCGACGAGTGGCCCGGCACGCCCGACGCGCTGGTCTACCAGCTCGACGCCGTCCAGGAACTGTTTGCGCGTGTCCAACAGGGAGAACGGCTCAACCTGCTCGACGGGCTGCTTGATTGTGTCGACTGGGCCGAGATGTTCGGCAGCACCGAGAGCGGCTTCCTGCGCCGCGAGCAGATCGACGAGCTCAAGCGGCACTACCGTTCGCGCTTCGAGGACCTGGATCCGTTCTATCTCGCCGAGCAGCTCAGCACCGAGTTGATGACGGCACTGATGGCGAGCGGCGAGATGGCGTTCTCCGACGAGCTCAAGCAACTCGGACGCGACTACCCCGCTCTCTGGCGCGAGATCCGGACGTTCTTCAGCCGCAAGGAGGTCGCGACGGCGCTGCTAATGCTCGCCTCACGACCGGAAACGCGTTAGCTACAGCGCGTGTACCGCAACAGGCTGCGCTCCCCGCTGCGGCTGCTCTCGGCGTCGATGAGCGCCATGATGATCTTCGGGTTGGCCGCGATTGCCGGAACGTGGTTGATCGTCCTGGCGCCGATCGTCGCCGGCCTCTTTCTTCTGGCGCCGCCGTTCGGAATCTACAAGCACGACGAGACGCCCGCGCCGCGCACCGAGATCAGTCTCGAAGCGGACCACCTGGTCGATGGATCAGCAAACACGCTTCGATTCCGGCTCATCCTCGTCAATCCCGGCTCAGTTCCGGCCAGCGACTTCAGGATTCGCCTGCTCGTGCCGCAGACAATGGTTCCAGACCATGCAGCCGCCCGGCTCGTCGGTCCGCTGCAAACCGGCGTTCACGGTACGAACTGGTTCATTGACTCGACGCATGACACAATCGCGATCACCTTCCGGGCAGGACGGGCTGGAGCGGAAGACGCGATCGTCTGTCCGCCGGCCAGTCGCATCGATCTTGCCGACCTGAACCTTCCGGCACACGCACAGCCGCTGGACATCACGCTCGATTACCAGGTCAGCGGCGGGAACACTGCGCCAACGCTCGGCAGGCTACATATGCGTTCATCCTCGTAGGGACAGGTCTGATACGCAATCCACGAGGACGAATG
>JBBECJ010000370.1:0-13142 GCA_040881885.1 Thermomicrobiales bacterium
CCCGCGTCCCGTCGAGGCACGCCGTGGATGGCTGCTATACTGGCGCGACAGGCTGGTGTTGTGGAGGGTTCGGGTGAGTCGGGGATGACGGCGGATATCTGATGGCCAATAGCATCACCATCGGACGCGTGCTGTTGCTCTTCGTCGCGATCGCGTTGATCTATTCCGGCAACTACTGGGCCATCGTCATCGCCGGGGCAATGATCGCCGCCATCTTCGCCGGAGACGGCCTCGACGGCTGGGTCGCGCGCCGCCGTAACTCCTCCAGCAAGCTCGGCGCGGTCCTGGATATTGCCGGCGACCGCGTCGTCGAGAACGTCCTCTGGGTTGTCTTCGCCGAGCTGCAGATCGTCGGCGTCTGGGCGCCGCTGGTCGTCCTGACTCGTTCGTTCGCCGTCGATGTCCTGCGCTCGGTCGCGTTGACAGAGGGGAAGACCGCGTTTGGTGAAACGACGATGGCGCGCTCGAAGCTGACCTGGTTCCTGACTGCCTCACGTTTCAGCCGGACTGCCTACGGTTGGTCGAAGGCGATCGGTTTTGTCTTCCTGGCCTGGATGGTCGCCTGGAAGCTCCCGGAGGCCGACGGCCGAATCCTGGACAGCTTCCTTGACTATCAGGGCGTTCGAGCGCTTGGCTGGCTGATGGTGTATTCATCGGTTGCGTTCTGCGTCATTCGTGGCCTGCCGGTCATCTGGGACGCGATGTATTATCTGCGCGAGGAAGACACGCCGCAACCGGCTGCGCGCGAGTCGACATCGGCGCTGCAAAGCGAGCGGACCGAGCGTGGCGAACCGGCCTGACACTGGGCGAGCACACATTCCAACTCCGCGCCGCACGACACGCCAACGGCTTGGCCGGGCGGCGGCGCGCTGCGCGTCGTACATAACGCGCGTCGTCCCGCTGCGGGCCGGCTACATGTTTTGCGACCGCGCCGGCGACCTGCTCTACTGGCGCTCGCGCCTCTACCGGCTCAACGTCATCGAGAACCTGCGCCATGTCTACGGCGCGTCGCTTGGCGAATTGATGCTACGCCGGCACGGGCGGCATGTCTTCCGCACTTCCGCCCGCAACTTCTGGGACCTGACGCGCGTCCCACACCTGGGCGTGGTGGACTTTGAGCGGATCGTCCGCCTGCCGGCCAATGACTGGAGCCTGTTCGACCGCGTCCGCGAGGAGGGCAAGGGCGGCATCATCATGACCGCTCACCTCGGCGCGTTCGACTTCGTCGGTCAGACGCTGTTCGTGCGTGGTTACAACCCCTACACGCTGACATCCCCGACGGTTGGCGAATTCGTGTACGCCGCCGTCAACTACCTGCGCCACAGCCAGAATGCGCCGCTTGAGGACGTGTCGCCGGCCGCGATCCGCAGGATGCTACGCGTGTTGCTCAAGGGCGGCTTCGTCGGCGTTGTCGCCGATCGCGACTTCACCGACAGCGGTGTGCCAGCCACGTTCTTCGGCGTCGAGACGACACTGCCGGTTGGTCCGGTCCGGCTGGCGCGCGTGTCGGGCGCGCCGATCCTGCCGGTCTTTGCCGTCCGCGAGGACGATGGCGGCCGTGACCAGCGTTACGCCTTCCATCTGTTCGATCCGGTCTTCGTCGAACGGACTACCGACGAGGACGCCGATGTTCATAAGGGGCTTCAGCAGATGGTCGCGATCCTGGAGCGCGGCATCGCGATGGCGCCCGACCAGTGGGTCATGTTCCAGCGTGTTTGGGACGACGAACGCCCGCGTCGCCGCGCGCTGCTGGATCGCCTCGCCGCCGCGTCAGCCGCGCGGCAGGCCACGGTCAGCGTGGACGCCATGCCGGAACCGGCTACGGATCGTTCCGCGCTGACCGGCGACGCGCTCCCGCAAGCGGCGCTGCCGGGCGAACCGCG
Source organism: Thermomicrobiales bacterium (assembly GCA_040881885.1). GTDB lineage: Bacteria > Chloroflexota > Chloroflexia > Thermomicrobiales > CFX8 > JBBECJ01. Next base: position 1,884 of record JBBECJ010000370.1, read on the forward strand.
CGACTAGCGGTAGTTCACGAACTGCAATGGCGTTGGATAGTCGGCCTCCTTCAACGTCTGGATGACCGTCTGGAGGTCGTCTCGATTCTTGGCCGAGACGCGGATCAGGTCGCCCTGGATCTGCGGCTGGACTTTCTTGAACTCGGTCCGGATGCGCTTACTGATCTCGCGCGCGAGATCCTCATTCAGTCCCTGGCGCAGCTTGACGGTCTGGCGCACTCGTCCTCCACTAGCCGGTTCCTCGGCCTGATAGTCGAGAATCTTCAACGACAGGTTGCGCCGAACCAGCTTGGTTTCGAGTATGTCTCGCACAGCCCGCAACGACATCTCGCTGTCGGAGTTGATCAGGAGTTGCGCGTCCTCCTGCTCAATCTGGGTCTTCGAATCCTTCAGGTCATAGCGCGTGCCGACTTCGCGCAACGTCTGGTCGACTGCATTGCGCATCTCCTGCTGGTCGAACTTCGAGACGATGTCAAACGAATTCTGAGCTGCCATCTGGTTTTCCTCCCTCTATTCACCGATAAGGATAGGGAAGCCGGACACTTCGGGCAACGCCTTGCGCGGATCGTTGGCGCGCGGGTAGCTGTTCACACTTCGGGGGATTTTGGCCGGTTTGACGGCTGGCGCACCGACCAGATTCCCATCCAAACGGGGAAGCCGAAGGCCGTCTGAGCGATTCGTCCCCCAAGTGTGAACAGTTACGCTCGCGGGTAACTGTTCACACTTCAGGGGAAGTGAGCATCTGGCGGCATGTGACGAAGGGATCGAGGCCGCGCAGCCGCCAGGTCGTGAACAGTGACGCCAACGTCAGCTTGGTCTGGGTGCCCGCCTTCGACCGCGTCCCGCCACTGATCTTGCGGCTCACCACCAGATGCCTGAGGCTGCGCTCAGCGGCGTTGTTGGCCGGCGGCACGGCCGGGTCAACGACGAAGGTGAACAGACTCTCCAGGTACTTCTCCATCCGCCGGCACAGCACCGCCTGTGGCGCCGTCTCGTCAGTCAGGAACGGCTGACCGACGGCCAGCAGCCGCTCCGCGAGCGCCCGTCGCTGGGCCATCCGCGTCCGTTCGTCGGGATGGCTGAACCCGGTCGCGTCACGGTCGATGGCCGCCACGTCGTTGACCCACCCCGCCAGCGCTGCATCGTTCGGATGCTGCCGTTCCAGTTCGCGCAGGTCACGCCACAGATGCGCCCAGCACTTCCGCTGCACGCCCGGGTAGTGGTCGTAGGCGGCATAAAAGTCGCTTACCAGCGTCGCGTCAACCATGGCCTTGCCGCGTCCGCCATGCGTGTAGACAGACGCGGTTGGCGTCGAGAAGGTCCAGGCGAAGCGGTTGACGCCGTCCTCGCGCCAGCCAGTCTCATCGGCATGCACGACCGGACTGGCGCGGATCGCGGCCAGGATGCGCGCCTGTTCCGGCTGCCCGGCGCGCGCCACCTGTCCGAGCGCGCCAACGATCCCGCCGAGACTGAGCCGGAAACCGTGCAGACTGCGCAGGTAGCGTTGGATGGACGCCAGCGGCAGCCGCAACTCCTCGCGCAACAGCGCGATCAGGCTCAGCGCCCCGATCCCCAGCCGCGACTGGCCCACGACCACGCCGTCCAGGTCGACGGTCGGTGTCACTCGTCGACCGCAGTCGCCACAGCAGCGTTCGAGGTAGACGTGCTCGGTCACGATCATGGGCTGCGGCGCGATCTCAAGCACTTCACGGCGGCGCTTGATCGAGCCGCCAGCCAGTGGCGCGCCACAGTCCGGGCAGACGCTGAGCGCATGCGTGACCTGGCCGGTCGGTGTGACGCGTCTGCGCGCCAGATTGAGCGTCCGCTTGGCGCGCGGCGGTCGATCCCCTTTCACGGCTGGCGTCCCCGGTTTGTGGCCGGGCATCCGCCGGGATGGTGCGACGCCGCCTTCCAGATCACGGATGCGCTGTTCCAAGCGCGCGATCATCGCCCGCAGGTCAGCAATGATCGCCTGCTGCTGTGCGACCAGTTCAACCAACTCGTGGTGACTGCGTGTCAGCATCTCCATGACCAGGAGTCTAAACCCCATCCCCCCAACTGTGAACAGTTACCGACACGGCGGGGACACGGCATCGGTGTTGCGGTACAAGTACTCTATCCGGCAATCTGGCCGCGACGCGAATGGGAGACACTCGATGGCTGACAAACGACCGCTCTCGATCGAATACTGCACCTCCTGAGGCTACCTCAAGAAAGCCGCCAGTTTGGCGGAAGTCCTTCTCCACGATCACGACGACAAGCTGACAGGCGTCACACTCATCCCCAGTAGCGGGGGTGTCTACGAAATCACGTTCGGCGACATCTTGATCTTCTCAAAGAAGGAAACGGGCGCGTTCCCGGAGCTGGAGCAGATCAAGCAAGCCGTCGGCGCAGACTGACGCCGCCCCACTAGCGGTTCGAGACCACCTGGACGCCGGTATGCTCCGGCGTCCGGGTGCGTGTGCGCGCGATTAGTGACTCCTGAACCGCGCGATGCAGGACGAAATCGTGATACACCGCTTCGCGCGTTGTCTGGTAGGCTGTCCCAAACGATCGTCACGTCTGGCCGCGCTCGTGCGCGGCGAAGGTCCGGGGGCGTCACGGCCTGGCGCCTGTCCGCCTCGAATTCCAGCGTGTCGCTCGGCTGGGAACGATCGAGTCAACAAAGGCTTGTCGAAACGTGTATGGTCGCCGTATTGTGCTCGGCTGTCTGCTCCTGCTCTCCGTCTCGTTGATCCCGTCTGTCTCGCCACGGGCGACGCAGGCATCCCAGGCCGACATCTGCGCTCCGGCGCTCGACCGCTATGTCCTCGCGCCCCAGGACCGGATTGTCCTCCCCGAATCGATTGAGCGTGTCGACGCCAACGGCGGGCGGATCGATCAGCCGGATGAACTGCTGGCGACCGGCGGGCTGGCGACGGTCATCGAGCGGGTGGAGGGCAGCAACCCGGCCATCGTGCTGGACTTCGGCAAGGTTGTTAGCGGGCAGGTGACAATCGTCACCGGCGTGTCGAACCAACCGCCGATGCGGGTTGCGGCGAGCGAGTCAATGCGCTTTCTCGCGCGCGAGGGGGATGTCACCTGGGGCGAGCAGCGCGCCTACGGCTGGCAGCCGGCGCGAACGGGTGACGTTTATGAGTCGGGACATTTGACCTTTCGCTACCTGATGCTGTTTCTGACCGGCAATGGCTGGGTCGAGGTCGAGCAGGTGACGCTGGAGTTCGGGCCTTTCCACGGCACGCCCGACACCTACGCCGGTTGCTTCGAGTCCAGCGACGACGAGCTGAACCGGATCTGGTATGCCGGAGCCTACACGCTTGAACTGAATACCGTCGAGACGGCGAGCGGCGATTGGCTCGTGCTCGACGGCGCCAAGCGCGACCGCGCCGTCTGGATCGGCGACCTGGCCGTCGCGGCCCGGATGGAGTACGCCACCCACAACCGGCCGGCCGCCATCCGCGACTCGTTGGCGTCGATGGCGGACCTTCAGCGACCGGATGGCACGATTCCGCCGTCCTCGTTTCTCGATCACAGCCTGATCATGTACGACTATTACGCCTGGTGGGTGGTTGCGTTCGCCGAGCACTACCTGTACACCGGTGATCGCGAGTTCGCCGAGGACTACTACGGCCACATGCAGCGCCAGCTCGAGTGGTTCACGACGCGCGTCGGCCCCAATGGTCTGATCGTGAAAGACGCCGGCATCGAGTGGGCCTTCACGCTTGGACGTAACGGCGAAATCACCTATCTGAACGCCGTCTATTACAACGCTCTGACCGTCGCGGCCCAGATGGCCGACGCAATGGGGCGAGCAAACGACGCGATCGTCTGGCGTCAGCGGGCCGAGGGGATCAAGCTGGCAATCAACGCGCGGCTCTGGGACGCTGGGCGCGGCGTCTATGTCGATTCCGACCTCGACCGAACCCATATCCCGCAGGACGGCAACGCCCTGGCGGTCCTGTATGGCATCGCCTCCAGGGAGCAAGCGCACGGCATTCTCAGCTACCTGCAACGCACGATGTGGACGCCATTCGGCGCGACGAATGTTGACGTTGCCTATGGGCACAACCTGGTTCACGATAAGCGGATCTGGCCCTTCATCGGCTACTTCGAGGTCGAAGCGCGTTTCGCCGCCGGTGACGACGAGGGCGCCTATGACCTGCTGCGGCGCGAATGGGGCCAGATGCTGCGAAGCGACCCTGGCTCAACGATGTGGGAGTGGATGACGGCCGATGGCACGCCCGAAAGCGGCTTCGCCAGCCTGGCGCACGCCTGGTCTGGCGGCGTGACCGCCTCGCTGACCGAGCACACGCTTGGCATTCAGCGGACCGGGCCATCCTACTCATCATTCTCCGCGATCCCGTCCACCGGTGATCTCGACTGGGCGCGGGGTCGCGTCCCGACGCCCCTCGGCGACATCAGCGTCGCCTGGGAGGCAACCGATGGCGCGTTCACCGAGTCGCTAGTCGTGCCGGATGGCAGCCGGGCGCGCGCTGGCGTTCCGTACTACGGCCCACGAACTGTCGTCACCGTCGATGGCAGGGTCGTCTGGGGTGGTGGTGGCGCTGTCAGCATGGGCGCGACGGCGGACGAACGCTATGTCTACGTCGATCTCGGTCCGGGTAGCCATCGGCTCGAGTCAACGAGCGCCAGCCTCTACTTTCCTGAGACTGGCCAGGGGTTGCGTGGCGTGTTTCTGACGTTCTGGGAGCGCAGCGGCGGCGTCCCGGTCTTTGGCTACCCCCTTTCGCCCCAATCGGACGCGGGCGCCCTTTCGACGCAGTTCTTCGAGCGCCAGCGATTCGAGCATCATCCCGACAATTCCGGCACGCCCTATGAGGTGCTGCTTGGCCGGCTGGGTTCCGCCGAGGCGGAGCAGCGTGGCCTGCTGGGAACGCCGGCGTTCCAGCCGGCGGCGCGCGATCCCGAGCCAGCCTGTCGCTACTTCACGGAAACAGGGCACAACGTCTGTGATGGATTCCGTGGCTACTGGGAACAGCATGGGCTGGAGTTTGATGACAGGGGAGTTACCCATCGAGAATCGGTCGCGCTCTTCGGCTACCCGATCTCCGAGGAGTTCATCGATCCCGAAACAGGGTTGACAACGCAGTACTTCGAACGGGCACGCTTTGAGTTTCACCCCGCGAACCAGGAGCCGGACACCGTCCTGCTTGGCCGGCTCGGAGCGTCGATTGTTGACCGGGACGTCTTGCGGCTGAGGCGGCGGCGCCCGATTGGCGTGGGCCTGATTCCGTAACAGCGACGCTTGACGACGCTAGCGGGCCAGCGCATGATCGCCGGATGTCGCCGCCGTTGAGACCCCTACGTCTACGAGGAAGCAGCCCACCGTGCCGGCATCCGTACCTGCGACTGGACCTCCCTGGGCGCTGGACGAGCGCCGGCTGCGCGCGGCGCTGCGCCTCGTCCTGCCTGCCACGCGCGCGGACAACGCCGCCGCGCGGATCGCGGACTCCGACGACCAGCTCTCGGCCCTGCGCGGTCTTGCAGGTGAGCTGACGCGCGAACGCCGGCTGGCACGGATGACCGCGCGGCTGCGGAAACGGAGCGCCGCACCGGGATCATCGACGCCGTGTCAATTGCCGGACGACGTGTCAACCCAGGCTGTCCTCTCGTTGGTGCTGAACGTCTGCCTCGGTGTTGACAGCGAACGTCTTGAAGACGCGTTCGGGCTCGACACAGAGGACATCGGACGCGATCTCCTGCGTGCGCGGACGGTCTACTCTGAACGCCCGATTGTCGCCTGTCACGAACTCATGTGGATGGTCGGCCTTTACCGCGACCGCAGCCTGGATTCGGATGAGCGCGTCCGCCTGCTGTCGCATGCCAGGAACTGCGGACAGTGTCTGGCCGCGCTCGACCAGGCGCAACACGCGGATGCCACGTTGCTCGCGTCGTACGAGCGCACGCTTGAGAATCTTCCCAGCCGGCCCTTGGCGCCTCGAACCAAGCGCGAGAATCGCAGGTCTGGCGCGTCTGTCATCACAATCGGTTCCGCCGCCGCGTTGATCGCGCTCCTCGCCGGCATTGTCGCGCTCGGCAGGTTGCTCTCACCCCCGGACGCGCCCGTGCCACTATTCGCCGGCGAGGCGGTCTCCCTCACGACTCTCGACGGCTGGTTGTTGCAGACTTCGCCGGTTGGATACCTGGAGGCGATCAACCTCGCGACTGGACAGAAGCGCGGGCTTGACAGCGGCGACGTTGGCGGCAATCTAACGCCCATTTACCGCGTCAGCCGAACCCACGTTGCCGCCTGGAGGCCGTCCGACGGTCAACACGACGATGTCATGACGATCGGGCCGATCGGCGAGCCGGTCAATTTCCGGCTGACGTGGAATCGCCGGGCTTTCCACTTGTATCCGTCCGGCTGGCTCGATGACAATACGTTGCTGATCGTGAAGACGCCTGAACACATCGCTGGTGAAACCGAGCAACGCTTCCTCGATCGCCTGACCCGCGAGAGCCGCCTCGTCGCGTTCGACGCGGTCACCGGCGCCGAGCAGGTGTTGATGACCGGCAACGTCGCCGCCGCCTTTCCGTCTCCGGATCGAACGATGCTCGCGATCCTGCGCCCAATCGACCGCCGCTGGCCAGGCAGATCGTTGGAGCTGCGCTCGTTCGACGGCCAGTCGGTCGGCGAGCCGGTCGCCGTCGTCGAGCACCGGATCGTCGGCGATGGCTTCTGGCTGCCGGACAGTTCGCGCTTCATCGCGTCGGTGATTGCCGACCCAGCCATTGCGCAGCACCCGTCGAGCGCGTCTCCAGGCCTGGCTGAGCGCGGGGTGGAGCGCGTCGAGCTTCAGGGAATCGCCCGCGATAGCGGGACGCTCACATTCGCGACGTCATCGGTTCCAGAGATGATCGTGCCGATCGCAGTCGCTCCGGATGGGCGCTCTATCGTCTATCAGTTGCGCGAACCGAAGGTCGAGGCGCGCTCCTCAGGTGCTCCGGCCTACGACTGGCGCTGCTATCAACTCGCCGTCGCGGGCGGCGATCCTGTCTTGCTGACGGAAGGCGACAGCCCGGAGCGGATTTTCCAACCAACATGGTCGCCAGATGGCGGGACCCTGATCGTCCCGATCGCCCGTGCGTTCCCACTCTCGTCCGACGGCGAGATCGACCAGCCAGCCAACCCCAACGCGACGACACTGCTGGTCTTTGACGCGAACTGGCGAGCGGGAGCCGAACCGCGCGCGATCTACAGCAGCGGCCGGGACCTGCACGGCTGGCTGCCGCACGGCGCGCTGGAACCACGCCCTGGCCAGGCAAGCGGCGACACCCGCGCGCTGGCCGCGAACGAGCCCGCCGGACTGGAGTTCGACGGTCTCAGCATCAGCGCGGGGAGTGTCGCCGGCCGCGAGGGGTTGTATCTGGTGGCCGAAGAACGGACGAGCCGGACGCCGGTGATCTGGAACGTTGCCGGCAACCGGTTGCGGCGGTTGCGTGAGAACGCCACCGACCTTTCCTGGTTCAATCAGGGAAACGCCACGGTCGGCGTCGAGACTGACCGGGGTGGAACCGGCGACAGCCGCATCGTTCTCAACGTTGCCGACATCTCAAACTCGGCGGCCTACCTCGACCAACGCTCCTTCGATCCCGCCGGCATTGGGGAGTCGGCAAGTCGTCGCTACGCTCTCCCACTCGTCTCTCCGACCGGAACGGCCGTATCGTTCTTTGTCGTCGATCGTGACGCCGGCAGCGTCGCTCTCTGGCTGGACCTCGGCGTCGATCTCGCCACCGTCGTCACCGAGTGGCGGTTGCCGGCGAACCGGCTCGTCGAACCGGCGCTCGTGGCGGTCTGGGCGCGGCCCGACACGCTGCTTCTGGCGCGTCCGGATGACTGGCGCGAAGGCATGCCGCGCGAGGTCGTCCTGGCGCGGGTCGTCATTGAGCAAGGCGGCCGCGTCCGTATCGACGATCTGACGCGCCTTGACGCCGCCCGCGGCGCGGAGGGATTACTGCTGGCCGAACTGGATCTCAGCCCGGACGCCACTCGGCTCGCGTATCGCCTACGACTATATGAGAGCGCTGCGTTGAAAAGCGTGAGCGACGACACGCTGCATGTCGCTGACACGGATGACCTCGGCCACGCGGTCGAGCTGGAGCGTGGCGGGTTCGGCGAGGGCCTGGTATGGACAGCCCGAGGCTCGGGCCTGGTCGCCGGTGTGCGCGGCAGGATTGCCCTCTACTCGCCGGACGGCCGCGACATCGAATACCTCAGCCCGCGTGGCGTCGACGCGTCCCACCCGGTTCGCATCGGCGAGCAAATCTGGTTCTCGGTCGTCGATGCCGGCGCCGCGACGATCTGGCGCGTCGATCTCGGACAGCCGGCCTCGTAGCACGGCATTGCTCGATTCTCGTTACGGCTACATACTGCGCGAAATCACTTGATGGTGTCAGATGAGGGGAGTCAGGCATGGCACGACCACTCAAGGTAGGGTTCATCCTGCCGCAGATCGAGGGTCGGCGGGCGGGAACGACGCCACGCTGGTCTGACATTCGCGAGATGGCCGAACTCAGCGAGCAGATGGGCTTCGACTCGCTTTGGATCGTCGATCATCTGCTCTACGGGTTTGGCAACGAGGAACCGGCGCGCGGCGTTTGGGAAGGCTGGTCGCTGCTCTCGGCGCTGGCGGCGGTCACGGCCAAGGCCGAACTGGGGACGCTTGTGGTCTGCACGGGGTTCCGCAGTCCCGCGCTGCTGGCCAAGATGGCCGACACGGTTGACGAGATCTGCGATGGCCGGTTGATTCTCGGCATCGGCGCCGGCTACTTCGAGCGCGAGTACGACGCCTTCGGCTTCCCCTACGACCATCGCTTCAGCCGCTTCGAGGAGGCGCTGGAAATCATCGCCGGCCTGCTGCGCGATGGCGAAATCGATTACGAGGGCCGCTTCTACTTCGCCCGTGAGTGCGAGCTGCGCCCGCGCGGCCCGCGACCGAAGGGTCCGCCGATCATGATTGGCACGCGCGGAGAGAAGATGTTGCGGCTGACGGCCAGGCATGCCGACTCCTGGAACGGCTGGCTGGCTCGCGGCGACAACCGCCCGGCCGCCATCCCGCCGCTCCGCGACGATGTCGACGCAGCCTGCCGCGAGGTCGGCCGCGCTCCGGCCTCGCTCGAACGGACGGCGACCGTCTTTGTCGATCCGACCGATCAAGCCTCCCAGTCGAGCCGCGGCCCAGTCAGCGGTTCCCCGGAAGAGATCGCCGCGACGCTGGCCGCCTTCGTCGACGAAGGGATCACCCACGTTCAGATCGCATCGAAGGTTACCAACGTCAGGGGTCTGGAGCCGTTCGCGCCGATCCTTGAGGCACTCGACAAACTGTAACACCGTAGGTGACAGGTGACAGGGGCTTATCCACATGTATAAGTCCCTGTCACCTGTCACCTACGTTTGTGTAGCATTTGGTCGATGAAACGAGTGATGAGCGCTTACGTGTACCGCCTGATCGTGGTCGTGCTGCTGTCAGCGGGGGTTCTCGCGTGCAGTGGGCCGGAGTCTTCGGAGTCCGAGACGGCGACGAGCGCTGCAGGTGGCGCGACTGCCGCCAGCCCGGACGCGGGCAGCGCCACCGCTACGCCTGGCGGGCAGTTATCCGGCTCGACCGAAACCGTGTCGGAGACAGCCCCCGCTCTCGAAACCCAAGCGTCAACGGCGACAACCGAAATATTGCCTTCGGCGACGGCGGCGGCAACGACGGCTCCCAGCCCGACTCGCAATGTGGACGTGAGCGGCGCGCTCCTGCCGGACAATCGCATCCTCTCCTATTACGGGCATCCGAACTCGTCCGCGATGGGCATCCTTGGCGAGTATTCGAAAGAGGAAGCCCACGGACTGCTCATGCAGCAGGCAGCGGAATACGAGGCAGCCGACCCGACGCGCCCCGTCATCCTTGCGTTCGAGCTGATCGCGACTGTTGCTCAACCGCACCCTGGCGAGGACGGCACCTACGTCGCGTACACCGGCGACGAGATCATCCAGGAATACGTCGACTACGTCACCGCCAACGGTATGCTGTTGATTCTTGACCTCCAGATCGGCCACGACACGATTCCCAACCAGATAAACCTGATCCGTCACTGGCTTGAGCTGCCGAACGTCCATGTCGCGCTCGACCCCGAGTTCTCGATGAAAGCTAACGAGACCGTGCCGCGCGACCGGATTCCCGGCGAGTTCATCGGCGAAGCGAATGGCCTCCATATTCAGGAAGGGATGGAGTTGCTGGCACAGATCGCGGCGGACGCGGGCATCCCGCCCAAGGTATTGATCGTCCACCAGTTTGAAGAAGAGATGATCTACAACAAGGATCAGATCACGCCGATCCCCGGCGTCCAGTTCGTGCTGGACATGGACGGCTTCGGCGGCGTCGACGCGAAGACCGGCAACTACCGCCACTTTGTCCGTGATCAGCTCATCGAGTTCGGCGGCATCAAGCTCTTTTACAAGCAGGACGATCCACTGCTCACCCCAGCCGAAATCGTTGCGCTCGATCCCGCCGCGGTCGTGGTGATTTATCAGTAGGACCGCTCATGATTCCAGCCCTCGGTAGGGGCCGTGCCTCCGTGCCAGCCCACGCCGTGAGGCGTCCTCGCGACACACGGTGATTACCCACACGGGCGCAGGCGCGTGCGGTACCCGGCATGTGCCATGTGTCGCGAGGACGCCTCACGGCGTGGGTCGGCACGGAGGCACGGCCCCTACAAGGTTCGGCGCGTTACGGGAAGCGCTACGATACCCACGAACTGCGATTGTGAAAGGGAGCGTTACGTGGAAAATTCGGAACGGTCCGCGACGTTGCATCGCCGCGCAATCGTGATTGACGGGCACAGCGACATTCTCTTGCCGGTCGTGGCCGGAACAACGACCCTGACCGCCGCATTTCCTGACAGCGAGCTGGAACGCTGGCAGGTGGTCGCCGCGCATCAGCAACCGGCCATGCGGACAAGTGACGTTCCTTACGACCTCGATCCGCTCGCGCTGGCGATCGCGCCGGCTGGCCAGTATGAGCTGCCGCTGCTGGAACAGGGTGGCGTGACGGCTGAGTGCGTCGCGCTCTTCCTGCCGGAGAACATGCTCGATCACGCGCTCGAAACGGCGCTGGAGATGGTCGCGGAGCTGCACCGGACAGTCGACGCCAACGCCAACCGGTGCCTGCTGGCCCGTTCGGTGGCGGATATTCGCCGCGCGAAGGACGAGGGCAAGGTCGCCTACATCTTGACGATGGAGGGAGCCGAACC
>JBBECJ010000371.1:0-5256 GCA_040881885.1 Thermomicrobiales bacterium
CGCGCGAGTATGGCGCGGAGGGAATCGGCCTCTGCCGGACCGAGCACATGTTCTTCGAAGGCGACCGGATTCTCGCCATGCGCGAGATGATCCTTGCGACTACCGCCGCCGAGCGGCGGACCGCGCTCGACAAGCTGTTACCGATTCAGCAGTCCGATTTCGACGGAATCTTCCGGGTGATGGATGGGTTGCCGGTCACCATCCGGACGCTCGATCCACCGTTGCACGAATTCCTGCCGCACACCGACCAGGAGATCCAGGCGCTGGCTCAGGATCTCGGCGTCAGCGCGGAGTCAATCCGCAACAAAGTCGATGCCCTGCACGAGGCAAATCCGATGCTCGGCCATCGCGGTTGCCGGCTCGGCATCTCATACCCAGAGATCACCGAAATGCAGGCCAGAGCGATCTTCCAGGCAGCCGTTGACTGCGCGCGGGACGGTGTGACCGTTATTCCGGAGATAATGATCCCACTCGTCGCGGATGTGAAGGAGTTGGAACGGCAGCGCGCGGTCGTCGAGGGCGTCGCTACGGAAGTGCTCGGCGCGTCCGGTCAGCACGTCGACTACACCGTCGGCACGATGATCGAGCTACCGCGCGCGGCGCTGACCGCTGATCGAATCGCCACACAGGCGGATTTCTTTTCCTTCGGCACCAACGACCTGACTCAGACGACCTTTGGCCTTAGCCGCGACGACGCCGGCCGATTCCTGCCGTTCTACGTCGAGGAAGGCATTCTCAGCTGTGACCCGTTCGTGACACTCGATGAGCGTGGCGTCGGGCAACTGATTGAAATCGCCGCGGAACGGGGACGCGCCACACGTCCCGACATCAAGCTCGGCATCTGCGGCGAGCACGGCGGCGATCCGGATAGTGTCGCGTTCTGCGACCGCGCCGGGCTGGACTACGTTTCGTGTTCGCCGTTTCGGGTGCCGGTCGCGCGGCTCGCGGCGGCCCAGGCGGCGCTCGGGGCAATCGAGCGCGACAAGTAGGAACTGGACGACCGGCCACTGTGAACGTACACTGATGTCGGAATGACTGTGTTGAAGGGTGGCCGGGCAGTGCCAAGCGTCCGGGAGCGGTTGGAAGAGCGAGAGCGAGCCTGGTTGGCGCCGGCGGCGGCCCTGGCGGTCGCCGCAACCCGGCCGGATGTCGAAGCGCGCTGCGAATTGCGAACCGACTTCCAGCGCGACCGCGACAGGATCCTGCATTGCAAGGCGTTTCGCAGGCTGAAGTACAAGACGCAGGTCTTTCTCTCCCCATCCGCCGACCACATGCGCACGCGCCTGACGCATACGCTCGAAGTGACCCAGATCGCAAGGACGATCGCGCGTGCGCTCGACCTGAACGAGGATCTGGCCGAGGCAATCGGCCTCGGCCACGATCTCGGTCACACGCCGTTCGGGCACGCTGGCGAACGGGCGCTGGCAGGCGTTTTCCACGGTTTCCGGCACAACGAGCAGAGCTTGCGTGTCGTCGATCGCCTCGAACGCGATGGGCGCGGCCTGAACCTCACCAACCAGACGCGTGACGGAATCTTGCGCCACTCGAAGCCGGTCGAGACGATTGCTGGCGAAGTCGCCGGTACTCCTTCGACCGCCGAAGCCCAGGTGGTAAAGATCGCCGACGGCATCGCCTACATCAACCACGACCTCGACGACGCCATTCGTGGAGGGATGCTGCATTTATCAGATGTTCCTCCCGTCGTCGTCGAGCGGCTTGGTGCGTCGCACTCGGGGCGGATCAATACCCTCGTCGGCGATGTCGTTAAACACTCGCGTGCCAATCTTCAGTCCCCGTTCGACGGCGCGCGGGCGATCGACCTGAGCGACGAGATCCTGGAGGCGACTGACGCGCTGCGCCACTTTCTGTTCGAGCGCGTCTACGACCCGATCAACGCGCAACCGGCCACGCAACACGCCGAGCGCATCGTCCAGTCACTCTTTTCGTATTATGTTAATACTCCCGATCACCTGCCGGTCGTGATCGCTCCGGCGATCGCTGGCGAGCCTATCGAACGTCGCGTCGCCGATGTCGTTTGCGGGATGACCGATCGTTACGCCATCCGATGCTACGATCAGCTATTCATGCCACGCTCCGAGGAGCTGTAACCAATGCCAGGCGGAACGATCGAAACAGTCAAGGAACGGACCGATGTCGTCGATCTTATCGGCGCGAAGGTCCCGTTGCGCCAGGCGGGCCGCGGCTTCAAGGGCCTCTGCCCGTTCCACAATGAAAAGACGCCGTCCTTCGTCGTCTACCCGGAGTCTCAGTCGTACCATTGTTTCGGGTGCGGCAAGAGTGGCGACATCTTCACATTCATCATGGACACCGAGCATCTCGACTTCCGCGACGCGCTCAAGCTGCTGGCCGACCGGGCCGGAGTCCAGCTCGAAAGCCAGATCCAGCAGCGCCGTGACCCGGAGCGGGACCGCGAGCGCGAACACTTGATCGAGCTCAACGAGCGGGCGGCCGCCTTCTTCTCTAACATCCTCTGGACCTCTCCGGCAGCGGGCGAGGCGCGCGCCGTCCTCGAACGCCGCGGCGTCGACAGGCGCACCGCCGAACGCTTTGGTATCGGATACGCCCCCGACTCGTTCGACGCCCTCAAGGGTCACTTTCTCGCGCGCGACATCCGTGAGGCAGACCTGGTCGCGGCCGGCCTGTTGACGCTTCGCGAAGAAGATGGCCGAACCTGGGACCGTTTCCGCAATCGGATCACGTTCCCGATCCGCAACCGCGACGGCAAGGCGGTCGGCTTCGGGGCCAGGGCGCTGGGTGACGCGCACCCGAAGTACCTCAACACCGCCCAGACAACGATCTTCGACAAGCGCTCGTTGCTCTACGCGCTCGACAAGGCGTACGACGCCGTCCGGCGACTGCGCTCAATCGTTATCGTCGAAGGCTATATGGACGTGATCGCCGCCCACCAACACGGCTACGAGAACGTCGTCGCCTCAATGGGAACGGCGCTGACGCCAACCCAGGTCGCGTCGATTCGTCGCTACGTCGACCGTGTCTACCTCGCTCTAGATTCCGACGCCGCCGGCCAGCTCGCGACGCTGCGCGGCATTGAGTCGATGCGCGAGAGCTTCGCCGACGACCAGCGCGTCGAGGTGCTTCCCGGCAACCTCGTCAGGTTTGAGAGGACACTGGGCGCCGAGATCCGCGTCGTCCTCCTGCCGCAAGGCAAGGACCCGGACGACTTCATCCGCGCCGACCCGGCCGCCTGGCCGGCTGCGTTGGAGGCGTCGATTCCACTCGTCGAGTACTTCCTGACACGTTCTCTGGCCGGCGTCGATGACTCGCCGTCGGCGCGCGCCCGCGCGCTCCAGGAGGTTGCTGTTCCGATCCTGCGCGAAATCGGCGACCCGGTCGTCCTGTCGCACTACGTCGCGATGACGGCCAGACTGCTCAAACACAAGGACACCGAAGTCCACGCCGCCGTCCTGCGCGGCGCTTCCCGGCGGCCCGACGCGCGTGTGCCGTCTCGCCCCAGCGCGATGGAGCGTCCCTCGGCCCACGATCCCGAGCGCTACCTCGTCACGCTGCTGCTGCGCTACCCGCAGGCAACGCTCGACCACCTCGCTGCCATCGACCGCGAAGATGTGCTTGACACGCGCCATCGGCTGCTGATCGACGCGCTCGCTGCGGCGCCCGGCGACATCGACCTCGCCCTCTCATCCGTCGACGAGGACATCGCCGCCTACGCCCGATCGCTCCTGGCCGAGAGTGAATTGCGAGGGGTCAGCTTCCCACTGGCGAGCAGCCGGGAGATTCCCGTCGCGATTCAGCGGTTGGCGCAAATGCGGTACGACGCGCGGCTCAGGCACGTCCAGTCCGAACTGCAGACGGCGTATCAGGCCGGAGACTCGGTCGCCGTCGCGGAGTACGTGCAACGTCTGAACTTGCTGGCCGAGCGCAAGCAGACGTTTGCTCCGCGCGAAAGCCCCTACTTCCGCGACATTCGGAGCACGGTTGGCTGACCCGATCTATTCGTTGTCAATCGCGCGTCGCAGCGCGTCGAGCAATTCTGCGTCCTGACCGGGCAACACGGTTCGTGCGTCGATTGCGACCTGTCCAGCGACGATACGTGGGACGACGTGCGGCGAGCCGGTCCGCAGCCGGGCTGCGAGCGCGTCCGGCGACGGGCTGCTGATCGCGACCGCAAACGACGGCAGCGTTTTTCCGGGCAGCGAACCGCCACCAACGACCGCTTCGGTCGCGATGACTCGCGTCGGCTCACCCAGCGCGACCGACCATCCTCGCGCCCGAGATTCGAGCCAGTCCGTCGGGCGCGAGATTGACCACCATACCGGAATCTGTTCCTCCGCGTCTCCGCGCAGATAATGGCGCAGCGTCGCCTCGATTCCTGCAAGACAGGTCTTGTCGGCTCGCAACGCGCGCGAGAGAGGGTGACGGCGGATCGTCTCAATCACGTCCGCCCGGCCAAGAATCAGACCCGCCTGAGGCCCGCCGAGCAGCTTGTCGCCTGACGCGCAGACGACATCGACACCAGCCGCGATGCTCTCGCCCAGTGTCGGCTCGTGGTCTAGTCCGAACGCCGACGTCTCAATCAGGCAGCCACTGCCGACATCTTCGATCGCAAGCACGCCGCGTTCAGCGGCTAGTTCAGTCAGCTCGCGGAGCTCCGGCTTCGCGACAAAGCCGAGGATCGAAAAATTGCTGGCGTGGACGCGCAGGAGCGCTGCCGTGTCTTCGCCAATCGCCAACTCGTAATCGCGAACGTAGGTGCGGTTCGTCGTCCCGACCTCGATCAGTGTCGCGCCACTCTGGCGCAGGACATCTGGAATCCGAAAGCCGCCGCCGATCTCAACCGCCTCCCCGCGCGAGACGACGACTCCTCGTCCGGCACAGGTCGCCGCCAGCGTCAACAGGACAGCGGCGGCGTTGTTGTTGACAACCAGCGTCCGCTCCGCGCCTGTCAGCGCCCTCATCATCGCTTCGACTTTGGAGCCGCGTCCACCGCGCTCGCCGGACTCCAGGTCCGTTTCGAGCGCGAGGTAGCTTGTCGCGGCGGCGCTCATCGCTGACGCCGTCTCGGATGAGGCTGGAGCGCGTCCGAGGTTGGTCTGGATGATGACGCCTGATCCATTGATCACGAGGTTTGATGACCCGCCATCCAGCATCGCGAGCTCGTTCACGACGCCGTCGATCAAGCTGGAGCCCGCGTCCAGATTGCCGGCCAGAATTGATTCGCGGGCCTGTTCCTGTGCGCGTCGGACGACGCCTGTGATG
>JBBECJ010000371.1:5266-13070 GCA_040881885.1 Thermomicrobiales bacterium
CCGGACGCCGAAGCGACCCGCTCATCCGCCAGCAGAGCGCTGACCGACGGCAGCAATCGGAGGGAGCGAGACTGCTCGTCCTGCATCAGGATCGCCTTCCGTGTCATCGGCGCGACCGAGACCCTGAGCCATTGACAACAAAAAAGGAGCGGCGCCCCGCTCCTTCGATGCTGGATTGTGCTGGTCGGGGAGAGAGGATTTGAACCTCCGACCTCCGCGTCCCGAACGCGGCGCGCTAACCGGGCTGCGCCACTCCCCGTTCCTGAAGGATCGGCTTAGTTTACCACCCGCCCCGGCGAGTCGCCAACCGCGGCGCGGCCGGCCTCGCAGCGGCACAGGGATTGGTAGAATCATGACAGGCGCAGATCGTGCCCGCGTAGCTCAGAGGATAGAGCAGGGGCGTCCTAAGCCCTGTGTCGGGGGTTCGACTCCCTCCGCGGGCGCCGGCCCGAATCCCGCCACGAGCGATGCTGTCGGCAACGGCCGCCATCGCAATAAGCTGAGGAGCAGCGCCTCATGGACGTTCAGATCAAATCCCAGAACATTCGCTTGTCAGACGGCCTGCGTGAGTACATCGAAAAGCGCGTCAATAAGCTTGACCGGGTCAATGAACGCATCACGGAAGCCAAGTTCGAGATTCGCCAGGAAAAGACGCATAACCCAACCCAGCGCTTCATCGCTCAGTTCACGATTGCCACTCCGCGCTCGATCCTGCGCGCGGAGGAAAAGAACACCGACGCCCACGCCGCGATCGACCTCGTCACTGACAAGATGGCCCGTCAGATCAAGCGCTTTCACGAGCGCAAGGTACATCGTTCCAAGCGCGACGCCGTCAACCTCGGCCAGCTCGCCGCCGAACAATCGCTCGAATTGCTGCCCGCGTCGTTCGAAGATGACGAGGAAACTCCAAACGGCGGCGTCGTCCGATCCAAGCGGTTCCCTGTCCTGCCGATGGACACGGCTGAGGCTATCGAGCAGATCGAGCTGCTGGGACACGACTTCTTCGTCTTCCACAACCACGAGACGAATCAGATCAACGTTCTCTACCGGCGCCGGGACGGCCAGTACGGCGTACTGGAACCCGAGTTGGCGTAGTCGCCGCGACTAGCGGGAATAGCGCCTCGATCCATCGGTTACAGGTTATGGTGCGGATTGGTGTGCTTGATCGCGCCTGCGGATATCGTTGCAAATCAGGGGTACGAACGTGCGGAGCATTGCACAAGACCTGATCTTCAATTCACTCGGACGACTGGCCGTCTGCGTTCCGGAACTGGTGGCGTGGTTCCGAACCTGGATGCAAATGTTCGCCGCGTCGAGCGATGTCTGCCCGTCCATCCCATCATCGTGCCGAGGACAGCCGCAACGGGCTGTCCTTTTTTGTTGGCCTGAGGCAGCGACGGACCAGGGCGGGACATCGACCCGCACGACGTTCTCACGTTAGGACTCACTGAGTTGTCCGGCACATTGGCGATTCAACCCAGAACGCTTCAACCCGTCGCGCGCATCGAACGCGTCGCGATGATCAGTGTCCACACGTCGCCAATCGCGATGCTGGGTGGCAAGGACGCGGGCGGGCTCAACGTCTACGTTCGCGAGCTGGCGCGTCAGCTTGACGGCTGTGGCGTCGAGGTCGACATCTTCACTCGCCGCACCGACGACGACACGCCGGAAGTCGTCGAGCTGTCAGAGCGCGTTCGTGTCGTGTCGATTGAAGCCGGGCCGGCCGCGCCCGTTCCCAAGGACGATCTGTTCAGCATGCTTCCGGAATTCGCCAGTCAGGCCGCACTGTACTCACTGCGGGTTGGCGCGCGTTACGACACGGTTCACAGCCACTACTGGCTCTCAGGCTGGGCGGCCCATCTCTTGAAGCGCTACTGGAATGTTCCGACCGTTCACACCTTTCACACGCTTGCCAGGCTCAAGAACGTTGTCGCCGGGCACGCCGGCCAGGAGTCGGCAGTGCGCCTGCGGACGGAGCGGAAGCTACTGGATTTCGTCGATCACATCATCGCCCCCAATTCCGATGAACGCGCCGAGATGGTCTGGCGGATGGGCGCCGACAACGCGCGCATCTGCGTCATCCCGCCAGGCATCGACTTGGACCTTTTCCACCCGCACAACGCGCTCGCCGCTCGCGCTCGCCTTGGCCTGCCGGACAATCCGCTGGTGCTCTTCGTCGGTCGCGTTGACCCGATGAAGGGCATAGAAACGCTCCTGGACGGGTTTCAGCAGCTACGATCCCTGAACTGGCATGGCCTGCCGCCGAAGCTGGTGTTCGTTGGCGGGACCGTCGAACGGCGCGACGGAGCGATCGTCCCGGCCGATGACCTCGTGCCCGTCGCGCGCCGCGCTGAGTCGCTCGGCATCCTCGATGACGTGCTCTTCCGCGGGTCCGAGCCGCAGGAGCTCTTGCCGGACTATTACGCGGCGGCGACGGTTTGCGCGGTCCCCTCCCGCTACGAATCGTTCGGGCTGGTCGCGGTTGAGGCAATGGCTTGCGGGCTGCCAGTCGTCGCGTCTCGCGCCGGTGGCTTGAAGTTCACGGTCGAGGAAGAGGTCAGCGGCCTGCTCGTTCCAGTCGGTGACGCGAGCGCGCTGGCGAAATCGCTCGATCGCGTCATTCGTGATCGCGACCTCCGCGCGTCCCTCCAGGTCGGCGCTCGCCAGGCCGCCATCCGCTTCTCGTGGCAGACGATTGGCCCCGCAATGCTCAATCTCTACGAACGACTCGCCGAAGGCGAGCGTGAAAACCTTTGCTGCCTTGGAGACATGTACGCGTCGTAATGGACAGGCGCTAAAGTTCCGCGAGCAGGGCAGCGATCAACGCCGTCCGCGGCGCCAACTCGGAGACGATGATGTGTTCCGTGTCGGCGTGTCCGCCGTCGCCGGGGCATCCCAACCCGTCGAGTGTCGGCGCGCCGATCGCGGCGGTGAAATTACCGTCCGATCCCCCGCCGGTCGACGCTTCCGTCAGTTCCTGCTCGATCAGACGACCGATGGATTGCGCGCGCCGGAACGCGGCGATGATACCCTCAGTGCGCTCCATTGGCGGCCGATTCATCTCGCCGGTCACGCGCACGATCGCGCCGTCGAGCTGAGCCATCACGCCGAGGATTGCCGGGACGACCCGCGCTGCCTCAGTCATGCTGGTCACCCGCAGGTCGATCAACGCCGACGCCTGAGCCGCCACGACATTACGCTTGGTGCCGCCCTCAATGACGCCGACGTTGACGGTTGTGCCGGTGTCGTAGTTGGTAAGACTATGCAGCCACAGAATCTGGCGTGCGAGTTCCTCGATCGCGCTGACACCGGCGCTATGGTCGGCGCCGGCGTGCGACGCGCGGCCCTCGATTTCCATCTCGAACATGCCAACGCCCTTGCGCTCGGTCTTGAGTGAGCCGTCGGGCGGGACCGGCGGCTCCAGGCAGAGCACGATCTCGGCGTCGCGCGCCTCAGCCTCCAGCACCCCACGCGAGACCGGCGAACCAACCTCTTCCTCAGTGTTGATCGTCCAGACGATCGGCCGGTGCTCGATACTCAGTTCCTTGAGAATATCGAGCGCGGTGAACATCATCGCTGCCGATGCCTTCATGTCGTAGACTCCGGGGCCGAACGCGTGGTCGCCCTCGATGCGCCATGGAAGCCGCTCGATCGTTCCAATCGGCCAGACTGTGTCGACGTGCGTCATGACGTGGGTCGGCTTCGCGCCGGATCCGAAGCGGGCGGTTAACAGGTCACCGTATTCATCCTGTCTGAGTCGCTCGACCGATCCTCCCCGCGACATCAACTCGCCTTCGAGGAAGTCGATCAGACGATCGAGGGCCTGCTTGTCGCTGGTCGGCGACTCAAACTCGACAAGCTGCTTCAGCAGCGCCATCGTCACTCCCTGCCGCTCATGGGCCAGCCGGACGATAGCTTCGCCGTCGATCACCTGTCCTCCTCACGCCAATCACATTCACGGACATCAAAGAAGCGGGGAATCTACCCCCGCTTTTCCTTCTCCTTGAGCTGTTTGTAGTACTTTTTGCTCTTCGGAATTGGCTTATCGGCCTCGGCGGCAGCCTCGGCCGCCCGCCGGACCGACGCTTCGTTGACCTCCTCTTCAAGCTTGACGAGGTCGTTGTAGATCGCGAAGTTGTCCCGCGCGACCGGCGTCCGCGTCAGCATCCGCATCAACTGCGATTGCGATGACTGCACGTGCGCCATTTGCGGGTCGGATGCACGATCGATCATCGTGTCAACGTAGCGTAGAGTCTCAGGCAGCGCCCCATTCGTGGCGAGCCGTTCGCGGATGCGTTCCAGTCCGTCGCGTGCGTTCATTGGGTGCCTCCTCCGCCGGGCATCAGTATAGCACCGCTACTCCGGCGGTTCGTCAGCGATGTCGATTTCCATCGGCGGAATCCAGAGATGCCGTGTTAGATCGACCTGATACTCGTCAACGAATGTCACGCCCTCATCGAGCAGCAGTTGCCGCATCACATCTGGATGACCGAATGCCCAGCCGCCACTGAGCTCTCCATAGCGGTTCACGACCCGATGAGCCAACTCCGACACGTCTTCCGGGCAGTTGCTCATCGCCCAGCCGACCATCCGCGCGCCCCGGCGATCGCCGAGGACGGCGGCGATCGTGCCGTAGGTCGTCACCTTGCCGGCCGGGATCAACCGAACGATCCTGTAGACGCGCGCCGGAAAGCTCGGATCGTCCTCGCTCAACCGTTTCCGCTCCTCGATCTCGTCTTCGCCGAACAGTTCACCCTGGCGCTCCATGATGCGCTTCCGCCCTTCGATTCGCGTAGCGGCTGACCGTCCAGATGGTTATAGTAAACTGGACAGGTTGTCCCGGCACGGCATTCTGTCAGCCACGTCTGTTTGCCGGTTCTACCGTCAACCGCTTCCCGCGACCTTCCTCGGGGAGTCGCCACATCATCATGAAGACATCCGGAGAAGCCCCTGATGCGATCGCTACTGAAGAAGATACTCGGAAACCCGAACGACAAGGTGCTTAACGCGCTTTCCGATATCGTGCGCGAGATCAACGAACTCGAAGACGAATACCGGGCGATGTCCGACGCGGAGCTGCGCGGCGTCTCGGATCGCTTCAAGGCGGAACTCGCCGGTGGCGCAACGCTCGACGACATTTTGCCGGATTCGTTCGCGGCCACCCGTGAGGCCACCAGGCGGACGCTCGGGCAACGGCACTATGACGTGCAGCTGATGGGCGGCGTCGTCCTGCATCAGGGCAAGATCGCAGAGATGCGCACCGGCGAGGGAAAGACGCAGACGGCGGTCCTCGCCGTGGCTCTGAACGCTCTTGAGGGCCGCGGCGTCCACGTCGTCACTGTCAACGACTACCTCGTCAAGCGCGACACGCAGTGGATGGGGCAGGTTTACCACGCGCTCGGCATGACGGTCGGTTGCATTCAGCATGACGAGGCCTTCCAGTACGACCCCGACTACGAGGCCGAGGACGAGCGGTTGGCGAAGCTCAGACCGATCACGCGTCGCGAGGCGTACCTCTGCGACATCACCAACGGCACCAACAACGAGTTCGGGTTCGACTACCTGCGTGACAACATGGCTCCGGACATTCGCTACTGCGTCCAACGTGAGTTGCGCTACGCAATCGTCGATGAAGTCGACAACATCCTGATCGACGAGGCGCGGACGCCGCTGATCATCTCCGGCCAGGGCGAGGAAGTCGTGGATCGCTACTACCAGTTCGCCCAGCTCGTCCGGCAGTTGCGCCAGGACACCCACTACGAGGTAGACCTGAAGCGCAAGTCCGTCTCGATCAACGAGGCCGGGATCGACAAGGTCGAGCTGCTGTTGGGGCTCGGCGACGGCGAGAGCATCTACGACGACCGCTATCAGGAGTTCACCCACTACATGGAGCAGGCGCTGAAAGCGCAGGCATTGTTCCACCGCGACAAGGACTACATCGTCCGCGATGGCGAGGTGATCATCGTCGATGAATTCACCGGCCGGATGATGGTCGGACGACGCTACTCAGAGGGTCTGCACCAGTCGATCGAAGCCAAGGAGGGCGTCCGCGTTCAGCGCGAGACCGTCACCGAGGCAACCATCACCTTCCAGAACTACTTCCGTCTCTACGACAAGCTGGCCGGGATGACCGGCACGGCCGAGACGGAAGACGAAGAGTTCCACATGATCTACGGCCTCGCCGTCGTCGTCATCCCAACCAATCGCGACATGATCCGCGAGGACCACGCCGACCAGATCTTCAAGACGGAAATGGCCAAATTCCGGGCCGTCGTCAGAGAGATCGAAGAGATGCGCGCAAACGACCGTCCCGTCCTGGTCGGCACAACGTCAATCGAGCGCTCCGAGCTGCTGTCGGAGATGCTGGATCGCAGCGGCATTCCGCACAATGTGCTGAACGCGAAGTTCCACGAGCGTGAGGCCGAGATCATCAAGGACGCGGGACAGCCCGGGAACGTCACAATCGCCACCAACATGGCCGGGCGCGGCACCGACATCGTCCTTGGCCCAGGCGTCAAGGAACGCGGCGGCCTGCACATCATCGGCACCGAGCGGCACGAGTCACGTCGGATCGACAACCAGTTGCGTGGCCGCTCCGGTCGTCAGGGCGATCCGGGCAGTAGTCGCTTCTACCTCTCGCTCGAGGACGAATTGATGCGCCGCTTCGGCACCGACCGGATCGCCGGGCTGATGAACCGCCTCGGCATGGAAGAGGATATGCCGATCGAGCACGGCATCATCTCCAAATCGATCGAAAGCGCTCAGACTAAGGTAGAAGGCCACAACTTCGACATTCGCAAGCACGTCGTCGAGTACGACGACGTCATGAACAAGCAGCGCGAAGTGATCTACTCGCTCCGGCGTCGCATCCTCGAAGGCGAGAGCCAGCGCGAGCGCATGCTCGAGATGATTCACAACCAGATCGGGCTGTTGGTCACCTCGCAAACGAGCCTGGGCGAAGGGACGCCGGACCCGAACGAGATCGTCCGCGTCTATCGGGCGATCGTCCCGATGACGTCGCTGACGGCTCAATCGGTCACCGGAATGGACGCTGAATCCATCGAAGACCTCCTGATCGACGACGCCCAAACGCACTACGACGCCCGCGAGGCGGAAATCGGCGAGGAGTTGACGCGCTACGTCGAGCGCGTGGTCATGCTTCAGGTGATGGACAGGCTCTGGCGTGAGCACCTGACGCACATGGACGACATGCGCCAGGGCATCGGTCTCCAGGCATACGGTCAGAAAGATCCGCTGGTCTCCTACAAGCGCGAAGGCTTCGAGATGTTCGAGGCGCTGCTGACAAACATCGAGTATGACACCGTCCACAAGATCTTCTTCGCCAACGTCCAGCGCACGGTCCAACCCGCCCAGCCGCGCAACCTGGTGACCAACCAGCCTGTCGAAGGGGCTACGGGTCCGCAGCGGCGCAAGCAGAAGAAGGTCGGCCGCAACGATCCATGCCCGTGCGGCAGCGGCAAGAAGTACAAGCTCTGTCACGGCGCCGCCGCCGGGGTCGGCGCTCGTTCCTGACCGGAACGTCCAGTCTTTCTGACGATCTTATTGCAGTTGCCGGAAGTGTTGTCACGTTCTCGACAAGTAGGGGCGGGTCGTTGTGGCCAGCTTGATACGGACGGCGCTTCGAGATCCGCCCTGTCGCCCACCCAACCACGTCACCAATACGGGTCAACGCTTCCGGTAATTGCAATTAGCCCATCGCTTCGAAAGCCCCGTTCCAGCCAGGGAACGAGGCTTTCGACGCGGCCGGCTCGCACATCGAACTAGAACTCGTCCTCGTATCCCT
>JBBECJ010000372.1:0-2049 GCA_040881885.1 Thermomicrobiales bacterium
CCAGCCGGCCAGATCGGGCAGCCGCCAGCCGACGGCTTCGACGGTTGGCTGGCGGCTGGCGTAGCGGGTGGCGATGGCGGCGGCGGCGGCGACGACGATCCAGTGCAGCCCGAAGACGAGCGCCGGAAGCTCCAGCTCCTGCTCGCGGACAACCCGGCGGATGGCGCCAAACGGGGACCGGACCCACCAGCGCGGCCGGGTGTCGTCGATTGTCGCCGGATCGGCCGTCACGAATCCGTGCCTTTCCACGAGCGCCGCCATCGCGATCAGCGTGCCACGCGAAGCTGGCCGCGGCCAACTGGGTCTGCCCCGGTGCTACAATGCCGTATTGGGACAGGTAGTCACTGACCGGGGGGATGTCCAATGGATCTTGGGCTGTCGGGGAAGGTCGCGATCGTCGCGGCGTCCAGCAAGGGGCTTGGCCGTGCCTGCGCCACGCAGCTCGCGCGCGAGGGCGCGACGGTCGTGATGTGCTCGCGCAACCAGGCTGCGATCGAAGCAGCCGCCGGCGAGACGCAGCGGGCGGCGATCGAGGCCGAGAACGGTGGCAGCGCGCACGCCGTCGTCGCGGACGTGACGAAGGCCGAGGACATCCTGCGGCTGGTCGAGACGACGATCGAACGCTTTGGCCGGGTCGACATCCTGGTCGCGAACGCGGGTGGGCCGCCGTCCGGCGCGTTCGAGTCGTTCGATGATGAGGCGTTCGTCAGCGCGATCAACCTGAACCTGCTCAGCACGTTGCGGTTGTCGCAGGCGGTCGTGCCGCACATGAAGGCGCAGGGGGGCGGCTCGATTGTCAACATTACGTCGATCGCGGTCAAGCAGCCGCTGGATGGGCTGATCCTCTCGAACACGGCCAGGAGCGGCGTGGCCGGGCTGGCGAAGAGCATGGCCAACGAGCTGGGGAAATACAACATCCGCGTCAACAACGTCGGGCCGGGACCGACCAAGACCGACCGTATCCTCGATCTCGCGAAGCAACGGGCAGCGTCACTGGGGATCACGGTCGATGAGGCGCTCGACCGGGACTGGACAGGCATCCCGCTGGGCCGCCTCGGCGAGCCGGAGGAGTTCGCCAACGTCGTCACCTTCCTGGCCTCGCCGGCCGCGAGCTACGTCACCGGCGTCTTCATCCAGGTGGACGGCGGGATGTATCGGGGGCTCTTGTAGCTGCCAGCTTTCAGTCGTCAGCTATCAGCCTTATTGGCATTGTTATTGCCTGAATGCGACGCTGGTCCGATTGCCACACAACTGACATAGAGGCTGATTGCTGACGGCTGAAAGCTGATAGCTAACTGTGAAAATTCTGCTGGTATCGCCATTTGATTTTGGACACCAGGGCGGGGTGAACGAGCACGTCGCGCAGCTCGATCGCCAGTTTCGGGCGATGGGGCACGAGACGCGCATTCTTGCGGCCACCTCGCTCGAAACCGGCGAGGTGGACGACGGTCATCTCTACCAGTTGGGAATGGCGGTTCCGCTGCCTTCGAATGGGTCGACCGCGCGGATCACCTTTTCGCCGTTCGTGCTGCACAAGGTCAAGACGTTTCTGGACGCCGAGGAGTTCGATGTCATCCACCTGCACGAGCCGCTGGCGCCGATGCTCTCGCTGGCGACGCTGCTGCATTCGCGGACGGTGAACGTTGGGACGTTCCATGCGGCGCGGCCATTCAACCTCTTCTACCACTACACAAAGGCGATCATCGACCTGTTCTTCGACAAGCTGGACGCGAAGATCGCCGTCTCGGAGCCGGCGCGCGCGTTTGTCGACGAATATTTCCCGGCTGACTTCGAAATCGTCCCGAATGGAATCTCGCTGGCGGACTTCAGGCCGGACATCGCGCCGCTGCCGGAGTTGATGGACGGGCGGCGCAACATCCTCTTCGTTGGTCGCTACAACGAGCCAAGGAAGGGCTTTCGCTACCTCGTCCGGGCGATGCCGATGATTCGGGGGCAATTCCCGGACGCGAAGCTGGTCGTCGTCGGCAGCGGCGACCCATCACGCTACGAGCGGTTCCTGGAACAGAACGGCGTCACGGACGTGTTGTT
>JBBECJ010000373.1:0-2049 GCA_040881885.1 Thermomicrobiales bacterium
AGCGAGGCCGTCCTAAGGCCTGCGTCGGCGGTTCGAGTCCGTCCGGGGGCGCCAGTTCCCTCAGGGTCACGCGTCCCGGAACACGTCGATCCCTTCTCGTCCGATCGGCGACACCTTCGCGATCGGCGATGTCAGGTGACGGAGACGGCCGTCGCCGTACACCGAACGGATTTCGGCGACGAGACCTGGTACCCCTCGAACCATCGCGGGAACTGACTCTTTGCCTCCCGGTGGGTCACGTGCTGCGCGAAGTCGCGCAGATGGTTGAGATCCGACCAGTAGTACGCGGCGCTTTTCGTCACGCCGTCCTTCGAGATCCAGGCCTCTGAGCCCAGGTAGCCCTCAGTTTCCGCGGCGACCGCCGAAATCGCGGCGTCCAGGCGGTCGTAATCGTCGTCGTAGGTCCCGGGTCGGAAGATCAGCGAGATCGAGTACATCTCGGCAACGATACTCCCGGCCCGTTCGAGGGTCGGGTTCGGAGCGGGGCACGGCGGAGCCGGCCCCGTGTTTCTGTTTGCATCAGGCGACGTACCAGGCCAGGTCATCGTTCGCTGTGGCTGGCGGGTCCTTGCGTCCGCCCGGGGGCTCCACGAGCAAACCGCCACGGTAACCCGATTGCATTCGTCCTCGCGGTAGGACACGCTTGACTCGTGAAGCCGTCTGAGGAGATCGGCCGCGTCTTCGAGCGATGGACGCTGGCGATCGCGGACGGTGACCACGACTCGGCCCTCGGGCGGCTCTCGAACGACCCCGGGACGCTGATCATCGGCGCCGATCCCGCTGAGTGGTGGCGTGGCGTTGAGGCCCATGCCATATGGGCTCGACAGATCCAGGAGATCGGCTTGTTTCCGCTCAGCGCGACAGAGATCGACGCCTGGGAGGAGGGCAGCGTCGGCTGGGCAGGTGTGAAAGAGACTATCGACTGGGAAGGTGGAACGATCGAAGGCCGCGCGACCTATGTCCTTCATCTCGAACGCGGCGAATGGAAGGTCGTCCACGTCCACTGGTCATTTCCAAAGGCGCACGTTGAGACCCTCGGCAGATCGTTGACGGTTTCGCTCGACGACCTTGAGAAGGCGGTCCAACGAGAGCGACCCGATCTCTCAGCATCGTTCGCTGCCGACGGCACGGTCACCATCGTGTTCACCGACATCGTCGACTCGACCCTGATGCTCTCGCGACTCGGTGACAGGCCCTGGCTCGATGTGATCCGGCGCCACAACCGGGTGATCAACGAGGTCACCGCCGCCCATGGCGGCGCCGTCGTCGAGACGCAGGGCGATGGATCGATGCTCGCCTTCTCGAGCGCGCGCCGCGCGGTGGCGTGCGCTCAGGGCATTCAGCAGGAGATCACACGTGCCTTCTCCGACCTCTCACCGCAGATCCGCGTGAGGATCGGCATCCACACCGGGGACGCCATCAAGGACGCGCAGCACTTCTTCGGCACCACCGTGCACTACGCTGCGCGGGTCGCGAGCCATGCCGTTGGCGGCGAGGTCCTCGTCTCCAGTGCAGCCCACGAACTCTTGCTCGGCGCCACGCCGAGTTTCAACTTCCTCGTTGGCCGGGACGTCGAGCTGAAGGGGATCGCCGGCAAACACACGGTCTACGCGCTCGAGCCTGGCTGAGCAAGCCAGAGGAGACACAGCGACGGGAACAACCCTTGCCGCGTGCGAGCACATCGGCGCGCAGATGAGCAGCGACGAGCAGGCCCAGTGTGCTCCGTGCCCACGGCCCAGCTGGCCGCCGGCTCACGATCAAGCAGGTGCTCGACCTCGCCAGGATGGCTGATGTGGCCCCAGCGTAGTTCTACGAGGGAGCCCAGTTACGAGACGGGACCACGGTCGAGGACTGGCGGTTTGTCGGGGCAAGCCCTCTCGCCCCGACGAGAACACCCATCCTGAGGGGTAGGGGAGCCCCTCATCCAACCTCGAGGTAGTAGTCGAGGACGCTGCGTTGCTGCTGGGTGCCCGAGTCCGTCCGGGGGCGCCATACGTCCGGGGGCGCCATACGGAAGCGTCGTCCGCCGCGAGGCACGGCCATGAAGCC
>JBBECJ010000374.1:0-2043 GCA_040881885.1 Thermomicrobiales bacterium
CTTGGTAGCGCGGTGCAGGAGACATTGCGTTGGGACGGACATGGCCCTGTGGGCACCCGGTCCGTCCCTAGGAGATCGGTCTATTGGTCATCCGCCATCCTCTTCAACTCATATAGCTCGGTCAGCGCGTCAAGCGGCGACAGGCTGTCTACCTCCAAAGCCTTGAGGCGTTCCACTGCGGCGTGCGGAGCGCCGAAGAGGGTGAGTTGGACCGGCGAGGCGGGCTGGTGGGTGACGACGTCGGCGCGTGATTCGCGCTGGCCAGGACTGTTGCCGTCGCGCTCAAGCTCGCGCAGCACGTCGGCGGCGCGGCGGACGACCTGGCGCGGCATCCCGGCCAGCTGGGCGACGTAGACGCCGTAGGAGCGGTCGGCCCCGCCGGGGACGACCCGGTGCAGGAAGGTGACGCTGTCACCGGCTTCGAGGACATCCAGGCGGTAGTTGCGCAGTTTCGGCAGGACGCCGGCCAGCGCTGTCAGTTCGTGGTAATGGGTCGCGAAGAGCGTCTTGGGATTGAGTCGCGGCGTGTTGTGCAGGTATTCGACGATCGCCGTCGCGATCGCCAGCCCGTCGTAGGTGCTCGTGCCGCGGCCGATCTCATCCAGGACGACCAGCGAGCGCGGCAACGCGTGATTGAGGATCGCGGCTGTCTCCAGCATCTCGACCATGAAGGTCGATTGGCCACTGGCGAGGTCGTCCTGCGCGCCGATCCGGGTGAAGATGCGGTCAACGACGCCCAGCCGCGCCCGGCCGGCCGGCACGAATGAGCCAAGTTGCGCGAGGAGCACTATCAACGCGACCTGGCGTAGGTAGGTCGATTTGCCGGCCATGTTAGGCCCGGTCAGGATCGCGATCCGGCCATCGTCGTCCGAGAGCGTTGTGTCGTTGGCTACGAAGGCGCCGCGTTCCAGTTGGCGCTCGACGATCGGGTGCCGCCCGCCGTCGATCCGCAGGATGTCCTCGTCGGTCAATTCTGGACGGACGTAGCCACGTGTCGCCGCGATCTCGGCCAGCCCGGCCAGGACATCGACGGTCGCGACGGCGCGCGCCGCGGCCCGGATCGTTGTGGCTTCGGCGGCGACCACCCCAAGTAGCCGTCCGTAAGCGTCAGCTTCGGCGGCGGTGATCCTGTCCTCGGCGGCCTGGACGCGCTGCTCGGCCTCCTTGAGGTCGGGCGTGATGTAACGCTCGGCGTTGACAAGCGTCTGCTTGCGGATGTAGTCGTCGGGGATCGGCTCGCGGTTGGCGTTCGAGATTTCGATGTAATAGCCGAAGACCTTGTTGAAGCCGACCTTTAGCCCCTTGATGCCGCTGCGGTCACGCTCGATCGTCTCCAAGTTCATGATGTACTCTCGGTCGGTCGCCAGCTTCCGACGCAGTCCGTCCAGCTCGGCGGAGTAACCGGCCCGGATCGCGCCGCCATGCGTGAGGAGGGCCGGTGGGTCGTCGGCGATCGCCTGCCTGATCTCGTCCGCCGCCCGTTCGGCCAGCGGGACGCCGCCAACGATCGCCGGCTGGTCACCGGTCTCCAGTAGATCACGCAAGCCCGGCAGCCGCGCCAACGACGCGCCGAGCGCCAGCATCTCGCGTGGGCCGGCCTGATTGTTGACGACGCGGTTAATGACGCGCTCGATGTCGGCGATCCCGCGCAGCGCCTCGCGGACTCGCGCCCGAACCAGCGGCTCTGCCACGAACCAGCCGACGCCGTCATAGCGGCTTTCGATCTCGGCCCGGTCGAGCAGCGGCTGGCCGATCCACTGCCGCAGCAGCCGCGCTCCGAGCGGAGTGCGTGTCTCGTCCAGCGTCGTGAAGAGGGTCGGCCCGCCGCCGCGTGAGGTCGATTCCACCAGCTCCAGATTGCGCCGCGTCTGGGCGTCGAGGCTCATGAAGCGCGAGGTGGAGTAGGTGACCAGCGTCGCGATCTGCCGCAGGCTGTTGAACTGGGTCGATTGCAGGTAGGCCAGCAGCGCCCCGGCCGCCCGGACCGCCAGCGGCTCGCCCTCGCAGCCGAACGGCTCCAGCGAGCCAACGCCGAAGTGTTCC
>JBBECJ010000375.1:0-2042 GCA_040881885.1 Thermomicrobiales bacterium
AGCGCATCGACCCCAACCCGCGCTGCCGCCGCCTTCCTGACACCGAATCCCGCGATTGTGCCGATCCGCTTCCCGGAGGACGAAGCCCCGCACGAGATGCTGACCGAGTGGTGGTATTACACCGGCCACTTGTTCACCGGCGATGGAGTCCGCTACGGGTTCGAGTACGTCATCTTCCAGGCGCGGCGCGGCGCGTTTCCGCCCTACTACGCCAGCCACTTCGCGATCACCAACAGTGCCGAGCAACAGTTCGTCTACGCCGAGAAGGCCGGCGTCGATGCCGCCCGCGAGACCGAGGCCGGCTTCGCCTTCGACCTCGACGGCTGGACGATGCGCGGCGCGCTCGGTGAAGACACCCTGGCAGCCGAGATGGACGGCTACGCGATCGATCTGCATCTCTCCTCAACCAAACCGCCCGCCCTCCACAACGGCGTTGGTTATGTCGACTTCGGCGAGGCCGGGGGCTCCTATTACTACTCGCGAACGCGGATCGACGTGTCCGGCACGCTGACCGTCGACGGCCAGCCACTCCAGATCACTGGCGACGCCTGGTTCGACCACCAGTGGGGCAACTTCATCTCGGTCGGCGCCGGTGGTTGGGACTGGTTCGCGGTCCAACTCGACGACGGACAGGATCTGACGATCTCCCTCATCCGCGATAACGACGGCCGCCTCGTCATGTCATACGGCACGCTCGTTCGCGCGGACGGCGAGCAGATCCATCTCGACCCGGGCGACATCGATGTCGCGACGACCGACATCTGGACCAGCCCCAACACCGGCGCGACCTGGCCGTCAGGCTGGACCATCGAGTTACCGGACGAAGGCTGGTCGCTGGCTGTCACCCCGTCGATGGCCGATCAGGAGCTTCAGACGATCGTCAGCACCGGTGTCGGCTACTGGGAGGGTGAGGTGCTCACCGAGAGCACGATCGACGGCATCCCAATTCATGGTCTTGGTTATGTCGAATTGATCGGCTACGCCGATGGCATGCCGGCGCAGGTAGCGCGCTAGCCGGATCACGTACGATTAATCCGAGGACGCGAGTGACATCGAGGATGGGCAACACATGAACGATGGCGAGCACCCTAAACCGGCGCACCTCGGGCCAAATTACGGCGAACAATTCGAGGACGCAAGCATTGTCCTCGCATACCGCCACCGTCCGCCCTACCCCGGCCAGATCTACAACTTTCTGTCAGATTTGTTGCCGCGCGGGCCGGCTGCGATCCTCGACGCCGGCTGCGGTAATGGCGACCTGGCGCTCGGGCTGCGGGCGAGCATCCGGGAAACCGACCGGCTGGATGCCGTCGATCGCTCGGCCGGGATGGTTTTCGAGGGCCGGCGAAGACCAGGCGGAGACGATCCGCGGCTGAACTGGCAGATCGCGCCGATGGAGACGGCCGTCCTTTACCCGCCTTACGCGCTGGTGACGGCCGGCGAGAGCTTGCACTGGATGGACTGGCCGGTTGTCCTGCCGCGCTTCCGCGAGGCGCTGCTGCCGGGCGGCGTCCTGGCGATTGTCGGGCGAAACCAGCTTCCCGCCAGATGGAGCGACGATCACCTGAAGATCATTCAGCGCCACTCCACGAATCTCGACTTTCAGCCCTACGATCTCGTTGAAGAACTGACGAGTCGCGGCCTGTTCACCGTCCGTGGCTCCCGGACGACCGCGCCGGTGACCCACCAGCAGTCAATCGACGGCTACGTCGAGTCGTGGCACTCGCGCAACGGCCTCTCCCGCGATCGCATGTCTCCGGACGCCGCCGCCTTCGACCGCGAGACGCGCGAACTGCTGGCCAGCCTCGGTTATGAGGACTCTGTGACGTTCGAGGTCGTCGGCAGCGTTACGTGGGGTCTACCTGCGCGCTAGCTCGGCCAGCTCGAGGATTGCGGACAGCACCTGCTCGTCAAGCGCACGGACAGGCTGAACCGTCACAAACCGCTCGGGCCTGCCAAGCCGATCGACGACGATTGGCGCCGCGCCAGCCGCTTCCGCCGCTCGCAGGCCAGGAATCGCGTCTTCAATCACGACGCACTCG
>JBBECJ010000376.1:0-2039 GCA_040881885.1 Thermomicrobiales bacterium
CAGATCCTTCGTCCGGACCAGACCTTCCCGGTCGTGCTTGCGAACCTGATCGCGCGAATCCTGGCCGACAACGCTGAAGCAATCGCGCGCCATGTCGCGTCGCCGGGGGTCGTGATCGCCAGCGGCGTGATCGAAGAGCGCGAGCAGCTCGTGCTCGATGCCTTCGCCGCGCTCGGGTTCAGCGTCGCCGATCGCAAGCAAGCGCGCGACTGGGTCGCGCTCCGGCTCGAACGCGGCTGACGAACGACATGCCGAAGATATGCGAAGCCCCACGCTGGCGAGTCGAAGATCGTCCAGATGTTGACAGAATGTTGCGTGGTATCCTTCGATGATGCGCTAGGATGGCGCACGATGGCCGCCGCGAGCGAGCGTAGTGTGAGCACGGTTGCAGAGCAGACGAACGGCGTCGCAAAGCCGGCGATATCCGTATTGACAGATGTCGCCGGGATTCCGAACTGATAGCCGACGGTTGTTTTGCTCGTCCGGGCCGTCGCGGTTCCGGTGGGAGTGCTTGCGCCAGAAGCGCCGGTGGCACGAATCGCGCTGGGTCGGACTAAGGGTAGCAGTGGCACGGAGGCGACCGAGCGTCGTGGGTGTTGAACGAGTTCTGGACATCGCGCAACCAACCCGTACGCGTCGGACGGCGCTCGCTCCAGAGCGTCCGGGTGAGGTCCAGCATGTCGCGGCAGGCTCGCTGGCGGAAGAGATTGGCATCGAGCCGGGCGACCGGATCGTCAAGGTCAACAACCAGCCGTTGCGTGACATCCTCGACTTTCAGTTTCTGGCCGCCGACGAGGAAGTAATCCTTGAAGTCGAGCGGGCGGGTGATCTGCACATCTGCGAGGTCGAGCGCGACCTTGACGAGGCGTGGGGGATCACCTTCTCCGACCCGACGATGGACGGCATCCATATTTGCGAGAACGCTTGCCCATTCTGCTTCATCAAGCAAATCCCGAAAGGGATGCGGCGCAGCCTGTACGTGATGGACGACGACTACCGCTTTTCGATGTTGCACGGCAGCTTCGTCACGCTGACGAACCTGACCGAGGCCGACTGGGAGCGGATCGAGGAGCAGCGGCTTGGCCCGCTGCATGTCTCCGTCCACGCGACGAACCCCGCACTACGCTCGGCTCTGGTTGGCAACCCGAAGGGGGCGCTGATCCTCGAACACCTTGCGCGACTTGAGCGCGCCGGCATCGACTACCACGCCCAAATGGTGCTCTGCCCCGGCGTCAACGACGGTCCCGAGCTTGACCGATCGCTTGAAGACCTGTCCAATTGCGGGCCGCACCTCAAGTCGATCGCTGGCGTCCCGGTCGGGTTGACGCGCTTCGGCCTGGAGCGACAGAAGAAGCGCGTTCGGCTTTCGCGACCCTGTCTGCGGACGATGCCCGGCTCGATGTTGGAGATGCGGCGCTACGAGGTTGACGAGGCGCTGGCTGTGATCGAACAGGCCGAGCGCTGGCAGCAGCGTTTTCGCGAGACACGTGGCGAGACGTTCTTCCATCTCGGTGACGAGTTCTACCTGATGACGGATTCGGCGGTTCCGCCGGCCGCCGATTACGACGAGTTCCCGCAGATCGAAGACGGTATTGGCATCACGCGCGTCTTCCTGGACGACGCCAGCAAGGTCGTCCGGCGCGGCAAACGGGCTGGCGTTGACGGCATGCGGGGGATCGTTGCCTGCGGGACGTTGATCGGTCCGACGATGGAGCGCGAAGCTGGGCGTGTGAGCAAGGCGACACGAGCCGAACTGAAGGTCGTGCCGATTGAGAACACCTTCTTCGGCGGCGAGATCAACATCTCAGGGCTGCTGACCGGCGGCGAATTGGTGCGCGTCTTCGGCGAGCGGCCCGGCGACGAGCCGGTATTCATCTCGACGACGACGATC
The DNA here is from genome assembly GCA_040881885.1 of Thermomicrobiales bacterium. Taxonomy (GTDB): domain Bacteria; phylum Chloroflexota; class Chloroflexia; order Thermomicrobiales; family CFX8; genus JBBECJ01. Next base: position 1,892 of record JBBECJ010000376.1, read on the forward strand.
TCGCGCCGAACCGCGACGTTGCTGGACGATATGACTCTTGACGACCTCAAGAGCGCGCTGCGGCGCGACGTGATTGTCGCCGAGCACCTCTCCGACGTTGTGATGTCGCTGGCGGAACGGCGCGCGGCGGCTGCCTGACGAAACCGTG
>JBBECJ010000377.1:0-12641 GCA_040881885.1 Thermomicrobiales bacterium
TGGGTGCTGGCGATGAAGGCGTCGAGGTCTGCCTTCAGCGGCTGGAACCACTCGCCGTGGTAGACGAGCGTGCCCCAGGTCGCATCAACCTGCTTCTTGAACTGGAGTTGCTGCTTGGTGAGCGTCATGCCTTCGATGTCCTTGTGGACGGCGAGGATGATCTTCGCGCCCGGCGCCTCGTAGATCTCGCGCGACTTGAGATCCATGATGCCGTCTTCCCAGATGTCGATCTTGCCGACGCCGTGCTGGCCGCCGAGTTCGTTGAGCGTCTGGATGATCTCCGGCAGCGGCAGCGTCTGGCCGTTGAGGGCGACCGGCAGGCCGTGTTCGAAGGTGAGCGTGAGCGTAGCGGCCTCGTCCGGCGCCTGGGCCGGCGGGGTCAGCCACATCCAGATGTGGTCCGGGATGACGGTGTCGAGGCCGATCCCGCCGGATGCTATCGAGCGGCACCACATCGTCTTGTCGTCGCCGCCGGAGATGATCTCGGTGACCGGAACGCCGTAGTGGGCGCAGAGGGCCAGCTCCTCGGTGCGGGTCAGGTCGAAGTCACGGACCGGGACGATCACCTTCAGGTCGGGCGCGAAGATCGTGAAGACGTTGTGCATCCGGTACTGGTCGTTCCCCTTGCCGCTGGAGCCTTCCATCAGGCCGTCGCAACCCAGCTTGACCGCCATCTGGGCGACCTTGGCGGCGATCAGTTGGCGCGTCATCGAGGTCGAGACCGGGTAGCCGTTGTAGTCGGAGTTGGCGACGATCGCCTTCGCCAGCCACTCGTTGGCGAACTCGGCCTTGGCGTCGATCAGGATCGGCTCGATCCCCAGCAGGGCGGCCTTCTCGAAGGCCATCGCGATCTCGTCCTCACCCTGGCCGACATCGACGGTGATCAGGACGACCTCGGCGTCGTACTTCTGCTTGGCGAGCACGATGCAGAGCGTCGAATCCAGCCCGCCGGAGAAGGCGATCGCGACCTTCTTGACGCTCGCGACATCGATCGCGGCGACCTTCGCCAGCGCGCCGTCGAGCAGCGCCTGGTCGGTGTAGGTTTCAGTTGGCGTGAGTGTTGTCGACATCGTCGGGGTTTCCCTCTCAGTTCCCTGGTCAGCGTGGTCAGTCGGGCGACGCGGCCTGACGGGCCACCGGATGCGAGCGTCGCCAAGCGACACGCGCGCGGCACGTCAGGCGCGAAGCCTGACGCGACCAGGGATGGCGGGAGTTGGGGAAATGCCGATCACAGCGCGGAACGCGGCAACGGACGATGTATTGTCAGAGGAAGCGAACGATTGATGGGCTGTCACGGAAAACTCCAGTACACACGAAGAGCGGTGGGTCAGGCAACGGGTGAGTGGCTGATCTTTCAATCAGCCGCGCCTGGGGCTCCTCGTGGGTTTGCTGAAGTATGCGTTCATGGCGTTCGTGACATCCTTCACAGAGTCCGTTCGTGTCCCACACTCTACACCGGATGGGACACGCTGTCAACCAACGCGCGGTCGTCGTCCTGACATAAATCGACTCGCTGACGTTGTACTGGAATGGTGAACAGGGGCACGGCGTGATAGACCACACGGCAGATTCGAGCTAACGCCGAGCCGTTGACGATCTGGAGCGCGCGCATATGGACGATCGCGACCTCATGGCTATCCGAGCGGATACGCTCTTTTGCTTCGACGCCCGTGGGCGGATGCTGCACAGCAACGAGCCGAGCGGACGGCCCGCGCCGCGCCTCTTCCTGGGTCGCACGTTGGAGGGCGATGTCGTCCGCTTCGGCGCGTCGGTTCCGGATACCGTGGCGCGGCGGCTGGAGGAGATTGTCGAACGCTTGCCGCCTATTGCCGATCTCTCCGCCCCGCCGCCGTCGCTGGACGTGTTGCGGGAAGCGCTGACGCAACACGCGCCCGTCGCCGTCATGGGCGGTGGTCCTGCCTACCGGTTCCCTGCCTCGATCGCGGCGCTGGCCAACGTCGTCCAACTGACGGACGCCAACCGTGACCTCGTTCGTGACACGTTTCCCTTCCTGTACGATGAGCTTGCCGGCCGGCAGCCGTGCTTCGCCGTGCTGGATGATGGCGCGGCGGTCGCGGTCTGTATCAGTTCCCGCAACGGTGCCGACGCGGCGGAAGCGGGCGTCGAGACGCTGGCGGCCTATCGTGGGCGCGGCCATGCCGCCGCCGTCACCGCCGCCTGGGGCGCGGCCATTCGCGAGTCGGGCCGTATTCCGCTCTACAGTACGGCCTGGGAGAATCTCGCCTCGCAGGGAGTCGCCCGAAGCGTTGGGCTGATCGTTTTCGGCGCGGACATCTCCTGGGGTTGACAGAACGCGCATCTAGCTGTAGCGTCTGGAGTTGATACGCCAGAGGCGTTGATGAGGACGAGTACCCGGCGCAAGCGGGCCAGAGAACCGCGTTGGCTGTGATGCGGGACCGATACTGCCGGCGAACAAGACCTCGGAGCCTCGCCCCGAACGGCGCGAACACGCGCTGAGTAGGCGGTGACGGCATCGCCCACCGTTAGCGGGCCACCGCGACGATTCACGCCAGCCGCCAGGCCGCGCGTGTGTCACGCGGGCAGAGGCCGCGCCCGCCAGGGCGTGGCGAAGTGGGGTGGTACCACGAGCCTGACACCGCTCGTCCCCAACCGGGGGCCGGCGGTTTGTTGTTTCCGGCGTTATCCCGACGACGTGTCAAAACCTATCCGGTTAGCGGCGAGGCACTGACTCGCCCTGCTCGATGTCTGCGCGGCACGGAGGAACACGATGAATCAGCCAACGATCGATGCTTTGCGAAGTCGTCAGATTGCCCGTGCCTCGAAACCGTCCGTTCTCCAGCAGGCCGCCGTCTCCAAACCGGGCGGGCCGGCTGCGCGCCGAATGGCGTGTGTGTCGTCCCGTTGCGGTATTGAGAGACGGCCATCTGAACACAGGACTGAAGGAGAACGGACCCATGCGAGGATACCCACGAATCGCCATCATCTACGGGCCGCTGCGGGTTGAGGAGCGGCTGCTCTTCAACGAGCTGGACCAGCGCGGAATCGCTTGCGAGCGGATCGACGACCGGACGCTCAATCTGTCGTTCGACCCCAGCGGCTGGGACTTCGATGTCGTCATCGCGCGCGGTGTCGGCCAGCAGCGGACATTCCATGTCGTGACGATGCTGGAGGCGATCGGAGTCCCGGTCGTCAACGGCTCGGCGGTGCTGGAGCTGGCTAACGACAAGGTGCGGACATCGGCGGCGCTGGCGCGAGCCGGTGTGCCGCAGCCGGGCTTGCGGGTGGCGTTCTCGACGGAGCAGGCGATTGCTGCCATCGAGACGTTGGGCTACCCGGCCGTCATCAAGCCGGCCGTCGGCTCCTGGGGGCGGCTGCTGGCGAAGGTGAACGACCGCGACGCCGCCGAGGCGCTGTTGGAGCACAAGCAGGTGCTCGGCGGCTTCCATCACGGCACAATCTACATCCAGGAGTACGTCGAGAAGCGTGGACGCGACATTCGCGCCTTCGCGATCGGCGGCGAGACGATCTGCGCGATCTACCGCTCGTCGAAGCACTGGATCACCAACACGGCCCGTGGCGGGATCGCCAGCAACTGCCAGGTGACGTCGGAAATGGCCGAACTCTGTGCCCAAGCGTCGAACGCGGTCGGCGGCGGCATCCTGGCGATCGACCTGTTCGAGCACTCCGAGCGCGGCCTGCTCGTCAACGAGATCAACGCGACGATGGAGTTCCGCAACAGCATTGAGACGACCGGCGTCAACATACCGGGCCGGATCGTGGACTACGCGCTGGAGGTCGCTGCGCGAGGCGTGATGCGGGCGGCGTAGTGATGATCGGGAACCGGGAATCGGGATTCGGGGCTGGGTAGCTAAGCGTGTTGTTCAGGACATCGGATGTGTCTCACGCCCGTTTCCCGTTTCCCGTTTCCCGATCATCCTCATCCGATGCGCTACTCGTCTCCGGCGGGTCAACGATCGGGAGTTCGCCAAGCATGATCTCGTTGTCGTCGGAGGCGATGCGGTTGTAGCGGGTGAAGCCGCAGCCGAGGCAGCGGTGGACGACGACCTGCTCCAGGTTGCGGCGGTAGAAGACGCCGATCGGCTCCATCAGCGAGCGGCACTCGCTGGCGCGGTCGCCGGGCGTCTTGTCGTCGACGTGCAGCGAGTGGAGGCACATCGGGCAGTGGTTGCGCTGCTGGCCGCCGGTCGGCGGCTCGCCGATAAACGCCTTGCAGTTGCGGCACTTGAACGATTCGCTGATGACGACGCGGCGCTTCTCGCGCGCCTTGCGTTCGAGCGCTTCGTTGGTCTCGTCATCGTCCGGCTCGTCGTCGAGGTCGAGGACGGCGGCTGGCCGGGCGCGCTCGGAGCGCTTTGGTTTGCCCGGCTTGCGCGCCGGGCGGAGCGGCTCGAAGGCGATGCTTTCCTCGACCAGGTCCTCGAATGTGTCGTCGTTGTCGTATTCATCGTAATCGTCGTACTGCCGGGTGTTCCGTCTCGTGTTGGACGCCAACGTGCTGCTCCCTGTTTCCAGTTGCGTCAAGAACCCTGGCGAGCGAATGGCGCGCCACGGAATGTGGATCGTCGCGGTTCATGTCGTTGGTGAGGGGAAGCCGGGGAGCAGCGAGCGGCGCCTCGCGGTGGCGCATGGGCTGGATGATCTCACAGGCCTGGATATGCCGAGTGGAATCCGAGTCGCTCTCCGGTCAGCCGTTCACCGCGGCCGTCGCAGCCGCCGTCCTCGCATGGTTCGATCCTGTCATCTGTCCTGCCTTCCCAGTCGTGGGTCGAGGCCCGTATTGCGTGTCCAGACGCGGAAATGTCGCGTGTCTGCCGCCTAGAGTAGGCGACGATGGCCCGATCGTCAATCACCCGTAGTGGTGATCGAGGCGTTGCCTGTCACTCGCGATGCGGGTATTCTCGCGCGGCGGAGGTTGGCCGCCCACCGGGGATGGAGAAGGAGACACGGATGACACGTCCACTTTCACCCGAGACATTGGTCTACGGATTCACGGCAGCCGACGACCCGCAAGTGTCGCCGAACGGAAAGACGGTGCTGTACACGCTGGCGAAGATCGATGCCGAGACGAAGAAGGCGGCCGCTAACGTCTGGATTTGTGACATCGACGGCGGCAACGCGCGGCAGCTCACCTGGGGCGGCAAGCGCAACGGTGGGGCGCGGTGGTCGCCGGATGGCAGCCAGATCGCCTTCATTTCCGATCGCGTTGGCGAGAAAAAGAGCGGCGTCTTCGTCCTGCCGGCTGGCAGCGGCGGCGACGCCCGCGAGCTGACGCGGCACAACCAGGACATCAGCGACCTGGTCTGGTCGCCGGACGGCGCCCATATCGCCTACAGCACGACCTACGACCCGTCCAACCCGGACGAGGAAGAGACGCCGAAGGACGCCGCGCCACAGGTGCGCGTCACGCGGCGAATTGACTACAAGCAGGACGGCCGCGGCTACCTGAACGACAAGCGGCTGCACACCTGGGTGGTAGGCGTCGAGTCGGGCGAGCGGCGGCGGCTGACCGAGGAAGCGGCCGATCACGCGTTCCCGCGCTGGTCGCCGGATGGCGGGACGATCGCCATCCAGATCACCAACCGCAATGGGATGTGCTCGCAGCTTGCCCTGATCGATGTCGCGACCGGCGGGCTGAAGCGGATCGGCCCGGAGATGGGGACGGTCTCGACGTTCGCGTGGTCGCCGTCCGGCGACCGGATCATCTTCAGCGGCGACGAGTCACAGACCTTCCAGTCGGACTACTTCGTCTACACGGTCGCGACCGGCGAGGTGAAGCGGCTGACCGACGACCTGCAATCGCTGCCGGTCGGCGGCGCGCCGGGCGAAGCGGCGCCGTCGCAGCCGATCTGGCTGGACGATCACCAGGTGCTCTTCCACGCAATGCGGGCCGGCGGCAGCGGCCTGTACGTGATCGACAGCCAGCAGGGCAGCGTCGAGCCGGTCCAGAGTTGGCAGGCGCAGCACGGCGGCCTGAGCACCGACGCCGCGAAGCGCTACGTCGTCCAATCGCGGACGAGCATGACCGAGATCGGCAATATCCACGTCTTCGACAACGAGACGAACGAAGGCAAGCTGATTACAGATCACAACACGGACGTGCTGGCTGAGCACCCGCCAGCCCAGTGGGAGCGCTTCGACATCGAGCGCAACGGCTACACGATCGAAGCCTGGCTGCTGAAGCCGGCTGACTTTGATCCCAGCAGGAAGTACCCGGCGATTCTTGAGATCCACGGCGGGCCAAACGGCTTCTACGGCTACGCCTTCACGCCGCTGCACCAGTTGCTGGCGACCAACGGCTTCATTACCGTCTACTCCAACCCGCGCGGCTCGTCGTCGTACGGGCGGGATTTCACCCAGCAGGTGACGCTCGACTGGGGCGGCGAGGACTTTCTCGACCTGATGGCGGTCATGGATAAGACGCTGGAGTTGCCCTACGTCGACGCTGAGCGGACGGGCGTCTCCGGCTACTCGTACGGCGGCTACATGTCGGCCTGGATCATCGGCCAGACAGGGCGCTTCAAGGCGGCTGTCTGCGGCGCGCCCTGCTTCGACCTTGAGTCGATGTACGGCACGTCCGACATCAGCCACACCTTCGGGGAATTGCAATGGGGCGGTCAGCCGCACCAGTCGGAGGAGTGGTACAAGGCACACTCACCGTCCACCTTCGCGCACCGGGCGACGACGCCGACGCTTATCATCCACGGCGAGGCCGACGAGCGCTGCCCGATCGGCCAGGGCGAGCAGATGTTTGTCGCGCTGACGAAGGCCGGCTGCGAGGTCGAGTTCGCGCGCTACCCCGGCGGCAGCCACGGCTTCCGCCGAACTGGCCCGCCCGAACACCGCCAGGACTGCTGGGAGCGGACGCTCGGCTGGTTCAAGGAGCATCTGGGGGAGCCGGTCTAGATAGCTGTCAGCTATCAGCCTGGATTCGTGTGTTGACGTGTCGACACGTGCCGGTAGCGCCAAAAGGCTGATGGCTGATAGCTAACGGCTGATGGCTAAGAAACAAGGAGCGTCGATGTCTGAGGAGCGACGGCGGCCATTGAAGGTGGGGTTGCTGCTGCCGCACCTGGAGGGCTGGTACGAGGGTGGGACGGCCCGCTGGGTCGATCTGGCGGCGATGGCGCGCACCGCCGAGGATGTCGGCTTCGATTCGCTTTGGGTGGCCGATCACCTGCTGTATCGCTTCCCGGAGATGCCGGCGTTCGGCATCTGGGAGTGCTGGTCGTTGATGGCCGGGCTGGCGGCGACGACCAGCCGGGTTGAACTTGGCACGATCGTCAGCGTGACACCCTGGCGCAACCCGGCCCTGTTCGCCAAGATGGTCGACACCGTCGAGGAGATCAGCGGCGGGCGGGTGATCCTCGGGCTGGGCGCGGGATCGCACCAGCCGGAGTTCCCGGCCTTCGGCTACGACAGCTGGGAGCATCGGGTCAGCCGCTTCGAGGAGGAGATCGGAATCATTCACACGTTGCTGCGGACGGGCCGGATCGACCACGAAGGCCGGTTCCACACTCTGCGTGACTGTGAGTTGCGGCCACGCGGCCCGCGCCCTGAAGGGCCGCCGATCATGGTCGGCGCGATGGGTCCGCGGATGCTGCGCATTCTGGCGAGCTACGCCGACGAGTGGAACATCCCCTGGCGGCAGACGGTTGACGAGCTGATCGCCGTGAACCCGCGCGGCGACGAGGCCTGCCGCAAGGTCGGCCGCGACCCAGCGACGCTGCGCCGCTCGGCCTGCCTGCAAGTGGACCTGCCCGGCAGCGAAACCTCTGGGACATCCGACCTCGTCCGCTCGTCGCGGGCGCGGGCGATTCGCGGCGACTACGCCGAGATCGCTGCGACGTTGCGTGCGTACGCCGGGGCCGGCGTCGCGCACGTCCAGCTCTGGATCGACCCAGGCACGCAGGCCGGGGTCGAAGCGTTCGGGCGCGTCCTGGAGGAACTGGATCGCGGCTGATGCTCGGCTATAATGCAGGCGAGAGGAGGCTGCCATGCCGCTGCTGATCGTGATTCTCGCAGTGATCGCCGCTGGCGTCGTCTGGGCGGAGCGCCGGATGGCGGGACGGCCCAGCGTGCCGGCCGTCCATTCGCAGCCTGTCGATGTGCCTCATAAGGATCAGATTTGGCGTGATCTTGAACGCGAGAGCACCGCGTTCAGGATGCGCTCCAACCCTGGCCCGTTCGGGTAACTGCCACCACCTGCCAGTCGAGTCGACTCGTCGTCATTCCCAATGTCCGAGGATCCGCTCGCGACCGGGCCCACATTGACAACCAGACAAAGCCTGAACACATGCTTTGCATGGCAAGAAGATTGCGATAGAGTCTGCCACGGCTCGCGCATCCGACAGGCGTTGGCGAGGATGGCACATCGCAGAACGTGTCCGATAGAGAAATATGTGGCCCTGATGGCGACGATCCTGATTGTCGATGACGACACAACCATACGAGACATGCTCGACACAGTCCTGAGCGAAGAAGGGTACGCGACCTTTCAGGCGGTAAACGGCCAGGACGGTATCGAGCTGGCGGAACGGTTGCATCCCGAACTGATCCTGATGGACATCATGATGCCGATTGTGGATGGCGCGACCGCGATCGGTGAACTGCGCAAGAACCCCAAGACGCGCTCAATCCGCGTGATCGCGATGTCGGCCGGCTCGACCCTGCTGCAAAGGGTTGATCAGCTTCAGGCCGACGGCGTCCTGGCCAAGCCGTTCGACCTCGACGAGCTACTGGCCAATATCGAGTTCCAGTTGCGCGACATGGTCCACGCTTGAGGAGCGATCAGCCGGTCAGTCGTCAGCTATCAGCCAGTTGGCTGGAGTGGGTACATTCATCTTCGGTCGAGCACGCCAGGCTGATGGCTGATGGCTGACCGGCTGATCGCTACGATCACCGATCTGACGCCTGACGATGAGCCGCGCATCCAGCAGACGGCTGCGCTGCTCGTTGCGGCGTTCCAGGGGTGGCCTGACACCTTCCCGGACCTGGCGGGCGCGCTCGAAGAAGTGCGCGAGTCGTTCGCGGAAAGGCGCATCAGCCGGGTGGCCCTGGACGTGGACGGCGCTGTCGTGGGCTGGGTTGGCGGGATCAGCGAGTACGACGGCAACGCCTGGGAGCTGCATCCGCTGGCCGTCCGGCCCGACTGGCAGCGGCGCGGCGTCGGCAGGGCGCTGGTGGCCGACCTGGAGGCGCGGGTGCGCGAACGGGGCGGCACGACCGTCTACCTCGGAACCGATGACGAGGACGGGCGGACCAGCCTCGCTAACACCGACCTCTACCCCAACGTCTGGGAACACATCACCCGGATCCAGAATCTCCGCCACCATCCCTACGCCTTCTACCTGCGTTGCGGCTACGCCATTGTCGGCGTCATCCCCGACGCCAACGGCCCCGGCAAGCCGGATATCCTGATGGCGAAACGCGTGACGATGTGACGAGGCCAGGGGACAGGAACTGGTACGTGCGAACAAACTCCTGTTCCCTGTCACCCACATAACGGCTGTACGCATTCTTGACAGCGGCATCGTGGCACGGCACCATGCTCGCGGGTTGCTGGACGGCATCAGACGAGATTGAGCAGGTCGTACCCGACACGCGTCAACATCGGGGAGGGTGCGGCCCGGCGGGCAGGAGAAGGCCAATGCTGATCCGCGACATCATGGCCATCCACCCCGTTCACGTCAACGCCAACTCCTCGATCCACCGCGCGGCTGAGATCATCAGCATCGCGGAGGTCAGCGACCTGATGGTCGTCGATGACGAGCGCAACTTCGTTGGTGTGCTGTCGGAAGGCGATCTGATCCGGGCCGTGCTGCCGAACTTCGACGAGATTGTGGCGGCCGGTGGCACGCTCGCCGACGCGTTCGCCTTCTTCGTCGCGAAAGGGCGCGACCTGGCGGGACGGCCGATCGCGCCGCTGGTCATCACCGCGCCGATCACGATGCAGCCGGCTGACGAGGCTGCCATGGCTGCGACGGTGATGGCGGAGAAGCAGATCCGCCGCCTGCCGGTGGTCGACAACGGCAAGCTCGTTGGCACCGTCTCGCGGGCCGATATCTGCCGGGCGGTGCTGTATTCCGTAATGTAGGCGCCTGGTCGCGTGGCCGGCGCCAGCCTGGTTGTCGTCGATGGCGAAAGGTGGCGCGAGTTGACAGCCGGAGAGGGCGTGCCGAGCCGCCAGGCGCTGTCGCGGGCGATGGCCCTCAACCAGCAGCTCGGTCACGAGAATCTTGGCTTTCTCTCGGAGCAGCACGGCTTCCTCCCGAGCCAGCCGCCGCTGCTTGAGCTGCCGGACTGCCACCGCGCCTGGGACGCGATGGTCTCGCGGATGCCGGAACTGCACCGGACGCTTCAGTTGCGGACCGCGTTTGACTCGATGCCGCTGCTGAGCGCGGTCGAGGACGCGCTCCCGGATCGCTATCTCTGCCGCGCTTCGGCGCTGCTGAGCTTCTTCGCCCATGCGTACGTGCGTGTTCAGACCGCGCCGCCCGAGGTGATACCAGCCTGCATCGAACGGCCCTGGCAGGAGGTCTCGAACCGCCTGGGCCGCCCGGCTCCCTTCATGTCCTACATCGACCTGATCGTCTACAACTGGAAGCTGCGCGACCCGGCCCGCCCGGACCCGATGCGGGTCGAGAATCTCGACCTGCTGATACCGAGCGTCGGAAACCAGGAGGAACGCGTTTTCCACCTGACCCAGGTCGAGCTTGTGGCGCAGGGCGCGCCGCTGGTGGGGATCGCCGTCCGCAGCCAGGAGGCTGTCGCGGACGGCGACAGCGCCGGCCTGAAGCGCGAGCTGCTCGCTCTGCTTGAGCGGTTGCAGGAGTTGACCGAGGTCTCGGTCCTGAAGGTTGACCCGAACTCGTACAGCGCAACCTTCGTCGATCAGGCGGTCTGGGCCAAGACGGTCGCGCCGTTCGCGCTGCCGATCAGCGAGGGCGTCCAGGGATCGGCTGGGTCCTCCTCGCCGATCTTCCCGCTGCTGGACGACTTTCTTGGCCGCAGCCTGTTTGATTCAACGTTGGGTCAGGAGTCGGCGCACCTGCGCCGCTGGTTCCCACCGCACTGGCAGGACTTCCTCGGCGCCATCGGGCAGATCTCGGTCCGCGATTTCGTCGAGCGGAGCGGGGACCGCGCCTTACAGGGGCTCTTCCAGACGGTCGTGGATGCCTATGCCGGCGAGAAGGGCTTTCTCGGCGCGCATCGATTGAAAGCCTATGGCTTCCTGAGGATCGCCTTCAAGGCCGGCCGGACGGTGACGATCGGCGCGTTTGGCGACACCTTTAAGGCACAGGCCTGGGACCGCATCAACGCCGAGCTCGACCAGACCCGCCTGGAACGCTACGCCGGGCTGCCTGCCTATGTTCCTGCCGGCGTCCCGATCACGAATGACCCGCCGGCACACGGCCACGCTGGGGACGAACCGACTCCGGGTGAGGTTACGCGTTTCCGCCTCGATGTTGCCGGCGCCGGCATCCACTACCGGGTTGGCGATCGATGCGGGGTGCTGGTGGAGAACAGCGACGAGCTCGTCGACCGGACGCTGCGCGCCCTGCGCGCGAATGGCGAGGAATTGGTCGGACTTGACCGTGCCTGGCTCGACGCGTTGCGCGCCCGATACGCGCGCGAGCCGGCGCCGGAGCTTCCGCTGGCGCTCCTGCTGCGCTACGGGACGATCCGCCCGGTGTCACGCGAGGCCGCCAAGGCGCTCGCGGCCCTCAGCGCGTCGAGCAGGTTGCGGGCGATTCTCGCTGCGCGCGCTGAGGACCAGTGGGAGCTGTGGGACCTGCTTGACCTGCTCTACGATGGCGGGTTCGAGACGCGGCGACTCTGGAAGGCCGCGCCCTGGGAAGCCGAGAGCATCTGCACGATCGTGCCGCCAGGACCCTTCCGGCTCTACTCGATCTCGTCGGCGATGGAGCCGGACGCGATTGACGGCGCCCAGACGCTTGACCTGACGGTCGCCCCGCTCCGCTATCAGACGAAAGAAACGCCGATATCGAGGGCGGAGTCGCGCGAGGGCGCCGCGTCGAGCTTCATCAGACGTGCCGCCGCGGGACATTTCGGGACGCGCCCGGGCCGGACGATCACGCTCCAGATCGTTCCTGCCTCGCGCTTTCACCTGCCCAGTGACCCGGCCAGACCGATCGTGATGTTCGCGGCAGGTTCCGGCATCGCGCCGTTTCGTGGGTTCCTGGAGGAGCGCGCCAGGCAGGAGAGCGGCGGAGAGAACTGGCTGTTCTTCGGGACCCGGACGCCGGAACAATTCTTTTACCGCGAGCAACTGGCGCGCCTTGCTGGCGCAGGGCGGCTCCAGATGCGCGTCGCCTTCTCGGCCGCGGACACCAGCGCGCGCTTTGTTCCAACGGCTGACGGCGGCGAATTCGTCTTCGTGCCCGGCGCCCGAGGGCGACTGGACGCGCTGATGGAGGAGGAGGAGAACGCGCGCTCGCTCTGGGAGCTCCTGCGTGGAGAGGACGAGGGAGGTCGCGGCGCCCACTTCTACGTCTGCGGCCAGACCCGGTTCGCCGTGACGGTCGAGGACTCCCTGCGGGCGATCATCGCGCGCTTCTCGGAGGGGGCTGACGACGCGGAGCGCGCCGCGCGGGCTCGGGAGACGCTCTACCACCTCG
>JBBECJ010000378.1:0-466 GCA_040881885.1 Thermomicrobiales bacterium
CGACGACGAGCATATAGGGCACCTTCATGTTCTGCGCCTGCCGGATCTTGTTCTGCATACGGTCGCCGCCTGCGTCGACCTCGACGCGCAGGCCGGCCTCGCGCAGCCGGGCGCCGACCTGTTCAGCGTACTCGACATGCCGGTCGGCGATCGGGATGACGACGGCCTGGACCGGCGCCAGCCAGACTGGGAAGGCGCCGGCGAAGTGCTCGATCAGGACGCCCAGGAAGCGCTCCGTGCTGCCGGTCACGGCGCGGTGAATCACGACCGGCGTGTGCGGCTGGCCGTCCTCGCCGATGTACTCGCAACCGAGCCGCTCGGGCTGTACGAGATGACCGACATTAACGAAATCGCGACCATCGGCGCCACGATGACCAATCACGATCAGTTTCTCGACGGCTGGAAACTGATGCTCGATGATAACGCGCCCGACCCGACGGCGGCGATTATCTCGAATCGCGAATGG
>JBBECJ010000378.1:476-4079 GCA_040881885.1 Thermomicrobiales bacterium
CGTGTGCGGCTGGCCGTCCTCGCCGATGTACTCGCAACCGAGCCGCTCGGGCTGGATGAAGTCGATCTGGATCGTCGACAGCTGCCACTCGCGGCCGAGGACATCGCGGGCGATGAAATCGGCCTTTGGACCGTAGAAGGCCGCCTCGCCGGTTGCCGGGAAGTAGGCGACGCCCTTGGCGTCCATCGCATCGCGTAGAGCCTGCTCCGCGCGAATCCACTTGTCGTCGTCCTGGACGTATTTGCCCTCGTCGCCGCGCAGCGAGAGACGGATGCGATAGTCCTGGAAGCCGTAGGTGTCGAGAATCTCCGTGATCAGGTCGAGCGCTTTGCCGAACTCAGCGCCTATCTGCGCTTCGGTGCAGAAGATGTGGCAGTCGTCCTGTGTTACGGAGCGCACGCGCGTCAGGCCATTGAGCTCGCCACTCTTTTCGTAGCGATAGAGCGTCGCGAACTCGGCCCAGCGCAGCGGCAGCTCGCGGTACGAATGCAACTGCTGGTTAAACAGCGTCATGTGCGAGGGGCAGTTCATCGGCTTGAGGCGCATCCGGACGCCATCGTCTTCCATGACCGGGAACATGACATCGGAGTAGTGCTCCAGATGGCCCGACCGGACGAAGAGGTCCTCCTTGACGAGATGGCCCGTCCAGACGTGCTGGTAGCCGTGCCGTGTCTGCGCCTCGCGGACGTACGACTCCATCAGGTGGCGCACCATCTCGCCCTTTGGGAAGAAGATTGGGATGCCCTGACCGATGTCCTCGGAGAGCGTGAACAGGCCGAGTTCGCGGCCGACGCGGCGATGGTCGCGCTTGCGCGCCTCCTCAAGCTGATGGAGGTGGATATCGAGGTCGGCATTCGTCGCCCAGGCCGTGCCGTAGACGCGCTGCAGCATCGGGCGTTTCTCGTCGCCGCGCCAGTAGGCGCCGGCGATGTTGAGAAGCTTGAAGGCGCCGATCTTCGCGGTGTCATCGACGTGCGGGCCGCGGCAGAGATCGAGGAATGGGCCGTTCTGGTAGGTGCTGATGACCTCGTCCGGCGGCAAGTCCTGGATCAGTTCGAGCTTGTAGGGTTGATCGGCGAAGATTGAGAGTGCCTCGTCGCGTGACACCGCTCGACGCTCGAATTTCTCGCGCGCCTTGATGTGTGAGCGCATGCGAGCTTCGATCTGTTCGAGGTCCTCGGGCGAGAGGGAGCGCGGCAACTCGAAGTCGTAGTAGAAGCCGTTCTCGATCGCGGGGCCGATCGCGAGTCTGGCGTTGGGGAAGATGTCGAGGACGGCCTCGGCCATGACATGCGCGGCGGAGTGCCGCATCCTGGCGAGATCGAACTCGGCGTCGCTTTCCGGGGATACCAGCATTTCGTCGGGGGCGGCTGCCTGGCTGACCATCGTCTATCTCCTTCGTGAGTTGGCGAACAGTCGGTCGTCGTATGCAATCGGGCAGTAGACGGTAGTCTCTGCGCCTTCGGTTGGTTCGAATGGCATCCGTCCCTCCTTCCCGTCTCTCGATGTCAGACGCCGCCAATAAAAATGCGCCTGCCGCCACAAGGGACGGCAGGCGCTGTCGCGGCCTGGCGTGGTTCCACCCTCCTTCCGGCGCGGTATGCGCCGCTCGGGGTTGCCCACTAACGGGGGCAAGGCGGAGACGGCTAGTGACGCAAACGCGCGTTCGCCGCTCGGCTCGCGGGGGGTGTTCTCGAAACCTGTGCGCGCAGGACTTCCAGCCGCTGGTCCCACGTCTCTGTCGCCGGTGGCTTCGGTACTCGTCCCGGTCGTCGCCATCTTGTGGATGCTGGTGGGCGGTACTGGACTCGAACCAGTGACCTCTACGATGTCAACGTAGCGCTCTAACCAGCTGAGCTAACCGCCCGCGCCAACGATGATACCACCGACATGGCGGGTATCGCAATTGTCAGCAGCGTTGATGTTGGGGCCTTGCTGAGCGTCCGAAAGGGTCAATCTGTCGTCCGACGCACAGCGGTTAGCGCTGTGTGGCTTCGAAGTGGAGGCGTTCGATGAGGCGTTCGGAGAGCTGGATGGCGATGTAGATGGGCTGATAGGCGCCCTCGGCGATCTGTTGCGAGCGGGGTGCGGTGCTGTTGGCCGAAAGGCGGCGGCGGCGGCTGGTCTCGTCGAACAGTTCGACGGCGGTGTTGATCCAGTCTATCTCGTCTTCGCGGAGCCGTTCGGTGTGGTGGTCGGCGATCGCGAGCAGGGTTGGCGAGACTTCGCTGGCGGAGGCGGAGAAGCGTGCCCAGGCTGGGTCGTCAATCTCGTCGAACAATGGCTGGACGACCGACTTCCAACGGTAGCGCTGGAGCAACGCAGTCGCGAAGCGCACGTCGTAGGCGGCGTCGACCGCGTTCTCGTCGCCGAAATCGTATTTTGGCGGGAGTTCATGATTGCGGCGGACGCGCCACGATTCCCGCCAGTCGGGGCGAAGGCGAGCGGCGGATTCATACAGGGTGGCCAGGGCGCTGAAGAGGTCGCGGTAGGCGTCTGAGCGCGGGATGCGAGATCGGTCACGCCGGAAGAGTATGCGGGTGTTGGCCAACGCCAACGCCGATACCGTGAGCGCGAGTCGGTGGGCGTTGAGCGTGCGGCTCATGCCGGTGATGACTCCTTTCGGCTGGGCCGAGCCAACGATTCGGCGGCGAGTACCAGGAGCGCGCTGGTGGGACGATCGGACGCGGACCGGCTGATGTAACGATAGCGAACCAAGCCGCCGGAGTCGATGATGAAGACGGCGGGCCGGGCGATGATATGGTCCACCTGCTCATCGCGGTCGGCCAGGCCGAGCTGCCGGATGGCCGTCGCGGACGGGTCGGAGAAGATGTCGATGACGCCTCCGCTATCGAGGCACATGTCGTTGGCGCCGACGAAGTCATCGGCGCTGATCGCGATGAGCTTGAAACCGAGCGCGCGAAAGGTGTCGATCTCGTGGGCGAGCCCGATGATCTGCTCGCGACAGTGGCTACACCAGTGCCCCCGATAGAGCAGGACGATGGCTGAGCGAGGCTCGACTCGCTCCGGACGGTCGCGGCACGTGCGCAGATCGAACGGAGGAAACAGGTCTCCGGGAGCGACGGCGGGGCTGAAACTATCGGCGGTCAATGGCCGAGCAGCCTGACTGATTCAATGCGCGGCTGCCAGTGGAGGAGCCAGGAGCTGAAGCGTGACAGGAGCTCGATCGCCTCGGTCTGAAACGGGCGGAGCGGGGCGTGGCGAATCTTCCAACGACCGCTGACCTGTTCGACGACCAGTTTCGAGTCGGAGAGGATCGTGATCGAGACATCCTCTGGATTGCGTCCGTCGCGCTCGACCTCGCGCAGAACCGTCCGCAGGCCATGCAACAGCGTGAGGTACTCGGCCTCATTGTTGGTCGTTCGGCCAGGGTACTCGAGGCGAACCGGCGTCGCCGTCTGGACGACACCGCGATAGACGAAGCTGCCGTAGCCTTTGCCTGGGTTGCCGAGGGAACCGCCGTCGAAAACGAGCGTGACATCGGCTTGGGGAGCAGGCGGGGTTAGCAGCTTCGGGCGCTGAGACGGCCCCGACATAGCGTTCCCTTCACGAAAAGCGCGGGTTCCGCCGGCCGGCGGAACC
>JBBECJ010000378.1:4089-12592 GCA_040881885.1 Thermomicrobiales bacterium
GTTGAGTCTATCAGGAATGGGCTTCCTGGCGGGCGCGATGGGCCGCGATGATCGAGTCAGTCAGGTGCGACGGTACTTGCTGATAGTGACTGAACTCGGTTGTGAATGTCCCGCGCCCCTGCGTGAGCGAACGCAGATCCGTCGCGTAGCGCTGCACCTCGGAGGCGGGAACGGTTGCCTCGATCGTCGTGTGACCGTCGGTGGCGGGCGTCATGCCGCTGACGTGGGCGCGCTTAACGGTCAGGTCGCCCATGATGTCGCCGGTGTACGCGTCAGGGACGGTAACGGCGACGCTGAGGACCGGTTCGAGGATAACCGGGTTGGCCGACTGGGTAGCTTTCTTAAAGGCCTGCGACGCGGCCAGCTTGAAGGCCATTTCGGACGAGTCAACGTTGTGGTACGAACCGTCGGTCAGCGTCACCTTGATGTTGACGACCGGGAAACCGGCCAGGATTCCCTCTCCCATCGCCTCGCGGACGCCCTTCTCGACGGCCGGGATGAACTGGCGTGGGACCGAGCCGCCGAAGATCTTCTCCTCGAACTGGAAGTCCTCCTCGGAAGGTTCGACGTCGATGAAGACGTGGCCGTATTGACCATGCCCACCAGTCTGCTTTTTGTGCTTGTATTCGATCTTCTGGACCGCCTTCTGGATTGTTTCGCGGTATGGGACAATCGGCAGGCCGATGTCGACATTGACACCGAACTTGCGCGCCATTCGCTCCATCGCGATCTGGACGTGCGACTCGCCGAGGCCGCTGACGATTGTCTCGCCGGTCGCGTTGTCGCGTCCGATGTGGAGGGTCGGGTCTTCGTCTGCGACGCGCTGGAGCGCGCTGCCCATCTTGTCGAGGTCCGACTTGGTCTTCGGGGCGACGGCGGCGGTGAAGAGCGGGAGCGGGAACTCGATGCCGTCTAAGATGACCTTGTGTTGCGGATCGGTGAGGGTGTCGCCGGTGGTCGTCTCGATCAGCTTGGCAACCGCGCCGATGTCGCCGGCTCGGACCTCGGAGACAGCGATCTGTTCCTTGCCTCGCAGGATGAACAGCTGTCCGGCGCGCTCGTCCTTGTTGCGGGTGACGTTCCAGATGTGGGTATCGGACTTGAAGGTCCCGGAGTAGACGCGGAAATAGGTCAGCTTGCCGACAAATGGGTCAGCAATGGTCTTCCAGACGAAAGCGGCGACTGGCGCTTCAGGATCCGCGTTGAGGGTAAGGTCGCCGCCGTCTGGCGATTTGGCGACGATCGAACGTGGCTCGGGAGCGAGGTCAACGACCGCGTCGAGGATGACACAAACGCCGCGGTTGGTTGTCGCGGCGCAAGCGAGGACCGGGACGATCTCGCCACTGGCGACACCGGTCCGGAGCGCGGCGCGCAGCTCGTCGGCCGAAATCTCATCGTCTTCGAGGTAGCGCAGCATGAGATCTTCGTCGTTCTCGGCGATTTTCTCGACTAGCTGGAGCCGCGCCGTTTCGACCTCATCCAGCAATTCGGTTGGGATGTCGCCTTCTGTCAGGTTGCCGTCTCGGTTGTCGGAGAACGTGTAGGCGCGCATCGAGAGCAGATCGACGATGCCGAGCAATCCCGATTCGCGGCCGATCGGGATGTTGAGTGGGACGACTTTCTGACCGAAGGCGGCCTGCGCAGACGCGAGGCTCGCGGCGAAGTCGGCGTTCTCACGATCCATCTTGTTGATGACGACGATCGTCGGCAGGTTGCGTTCGGCGGCGAAGCGCCAGGCGTACTCGGAGCCGACCTCGACACCTGCTGATGCGTCGAGCAGGATCAGCGCGGAATCGACAACCCGCAGGGCAGCCTTAACCTCGCCAACAAAGTCGGCGTAGCCGGGTGCGTCGATGATGTTGATCTTGTGATCTTTCCACTCGACCGGGGCGGGGGTCGCGCTGATTGAGATCGTGCGCTTAATCTCGTCCGGGTCCCAGTCGGAGACGGTGTTGCCCTCTTCGACGCGCCCGAGCCGGCTGGTGGCCTTGCCTGTGAAGAGCATCGCTTCGGTCAATGACGTCTTGCCGGCGCCACCGTGCGAGAACAACCCAATGTTGCGAATCTTGTCGACGGAGTATGTCTTCACAGCCCACCTCCCGGAGCCCGAACTGAATCGGGGTGCGCCAGTTCCCACCGGCGGTCCGTGCGCGGATGCCCTGGCCCTGGCCACATCGTTTCAGGTCGGTATCTCATTGAATCATCGGTGTTCCGGCGTAAGATCTCGACCGGATCAGTCAGGCGCCACCTTATTATAGCTACCGCGTGAGCACAACAACGGCAGACAGTGAGAATTCGTGATGAGGGAGAGGGTTCTGTGCAGGAGCGGGATGAACTGAGGCAACGGATCAAGGATCTGCTTCGTGAACTGGCGGGACTGGATGGAGTCTCCGGGCATGAGCACGCGGTTGTCCAGCGGTTGCAGGAGCTGCTGTCGCCTGTTTCGGAAACGACGGTGGTCGATTCGTACGGCAACATCTTCGCTCAGGTCAACGCCGGAAGCAGTCCGTCGCTGATGATCGCGGCGCATTCGGACGAGATCGGCGGGCTGGTCAAGTCGATCGAGCCGAACGGGATGATTCGATTCGGGAGGGTCGGCGGAGTGATCGAGACGCTGCTGATTGGACGCCAGATCCGGATTCGCGGACTGCGCGGGGTTGTCGGCGTGAAGGCGGGGCATGTCCAGACATCCGACGAGCGCGGCCGGGCGCCGGCGATGCGCGAACTGTACATCGACATGGGATTTGACACGGCTGCGGAGGTTGAGGCGCTGGGAGTCCGCGTTGGGGACGCGATCGCCTACGACGAGCCGATGCAGGAAATGGCGAATCCAAACCGCGTTAGCGGCAAGGCGCTTGACAACCGGGTGGCCTGCGCGATCGTCGTGCTGCTGGCGGAACGGCTGCGCGGCGAGCAGCTAGGCTGCACGCTGCATGTCGTCGTGACGGTCCAGGAGGAGGTCGGGCTGCGCGGGGCGCGGATCGCGACCCACCGACTCAACCCGGACGCCGCGATCGTGGTTGACACCGTGCCGTCGGGCGGGACGCCGGATGTCGATTTTCATAAGGATCTGCGGATGCGAATTGGCGGCGGGCCGGTGTTGGGGCTGTCGACTTCGGGCGGCTCCTCGGGTCATCACATCAACCCAGCCATGCGCGACTTCCTGCGCCGGACGGCGGCTGAAGCGGGGATCACGCTTCAGGAAGCGATCTTCTACGGTGGAACGTCGGACGTGTCGGCGGTCCATCTGGTGCGAGACGGGATTCCATCGGGGGTGATCAACATCGCGCGACGCTACTCTCATTCGCCGGTCGAGATGCTGGACCTGGACGACGCGGTTGACACGCTGTTGTTGCTGGAGGCATCAGCGCGGGCGTTCAACGCGGGGACGGACCTCGGGTTTCTGTCGGCGACGTGGGGGTAGCCGGGCCAATCGGCAATTCGTAGGGGCGGACACATCGGTCCGCCCCCAACGAATAGAAGGTTGATTCATTTGACAAGATTGCGGCGCCAGACGAGGCGGAGGCCGTCGATGGTGAGGTCGGGGGCGTAGGTCGAGATGCGCGGGCAGCGGTCCATGAAGACGCCGCCGAAGCCGCCAGTTGAGACGACGGTAGGTGGTTCGCCGAGTTCCGCGTCGATCTGGGCAATCAGGCCGTTGACCAGACCAACGTAACCGAACATGATGCCGGACTGCATGGCGGCGACCGTGTTGCGGCCGATGACCGAGGCTGGGAAGACGAGGTCGACGCTGGTGAGCTTGGCGGCTTTGCCCACCAGCGCGTCGTGGGCTGAGCGCAGGTCGGGCGCGATCGCGCCGCCTATGAAGGCGCCGTTGTGGTTGACGACATTGAGGGTAGTGGCCGTGCCGAAGTCGAGAACGACAACCGGGCCGCCGAATTGCTCGTAGGCGGCGGCGGCGTCGACCAGGCGGTCGGGACCGACCTCGGTTGGGTTGTCGATGTCGACGGTGATGCCAAGATCGGTTGAAGGGCCGACGACGACCGGCTCGATTCGAATTCGATCGCGGATCATGGCCGTGATCCAGGGCGTGACGGACGGGACGCTGCTGCTGACGACGGCGCCGTCGATCTCCGCGAGGTGGATACCGTCGGCGACGGCCAGCGTGTTGAGGACGATCCACCACTCGTCGGGCATGCTGGCGCGGTCGGTGTGGACGCGCCAACGGGATCGAAGAAGTCCGTCGATGTCGATGCCGAACTTGACGTTGGTGTTGCCGATGTCGATGAGCAGCAGCACTGCTGGACCCTCCAAGTTGCTCCCCGCGCCGAAGCGTCGGGCCGGCGACACTTTCCGTCGATTATGGCGCCACGACGTTTACAAGATGCGCGTCGACGGCTGCCAGCGGCAAACGCGGCTCAAGCGCCAACTCGATTTCCTCCCGAACATAGTCATCTCGCTCGCTCGTCCAGGCGCCGCGCAAGGCGGGCAACGCGTCGTCGGAGGTTAGGTGTCGTAACGCGCCGGCGGCGTGGCCGCGCGCAAGTGGTTCGTCGTGCTTGTGGAGCATCCAGGCCAGGATCGGTTCGGCGTGGGGATTGCCGCTGTTACCGAGGGCGATCGCGGCATTGCGCGCCATGCCGGCTCGCTTGGCGCGGGTGACAGGCGTTCCGCTGTAGGTCGCGCGGAACTGCTCCTCGGTCATCGTCGCGAGGAACTCGAGCGATGGGAATGCATTGTCGGCACTGCGGGGAGCGAAGTCTGGGTCGTCGACGACCCTCGCGGCAGCGGTGTAGGGGCAGACGTCCTGGCAGATGTCGCAGCCGAAGACGAGGTTTCCCATCAGTTGGCGCAGGTGGTGGGGGAAAACGCCGCGATGCTCGATCGTCAGATAGGAGACGCAGCGCGGGGCATCGATCCGGTACGGTTCGACGATCGCGCCGGTCGGGCAGCGATCGAGGCAGATTTGGCAGCGGCCACAGTCCTTTGCCAACGGGAGGTCGGGCTGAATGTCGATGTCGAGCATGATCTCGCCCAGCATGACCCACGAGCCGTGGCCGGGGACGATGATCATCGAGTTCTTGCCGTGCCAGCCGGTTCCGGCGCGGGCGGCGACGGCGCGGTCGACGACGCGGGCGGTGTCGACGAGCACGCGCGAGTCGACGGGTCGGCCGACGTGGTTCTCGATGTCGGACACCAGTGCGCGCATGCGTTTCTTGAGCGTGTTGTGGTAGTCACGGCCCCACGCATAGCGCGCGATCCTGCCGCGCAGGACGCCGTCGTCGGGTGGGTTAGCATGGCCGCACCAGAAGGGCACGCCGACCGAGACGATAGCGCGGGCGTCGGGATGGAGCGTCGCGGGATTGGACGACTGGCGCGCGCGATCGGCGGTGAACCAGTCCATGCCTACCATGTGGCCGCGCTCGATGTGCTCGACCAGGTAGTCTTCGACGGCTGGGAAGGGCGCGCCGTCGGTGACACCGACGACCGCGAGCCGGTCAGAGGAGGCCATTGCGGCGAGCTCTGCGCGTGACAGGTCGAAGCGGTTCATGCCGGCGCCGCCCGTGTCGCGAGGGTCGCGTCGACTTCGGCGCGGGTCGGGAGGGCGGCGCGTGCGCCGAGGGCGCGGCAGGAGAGGCCGCCGAGGGCGTTGGCGCGTCGCAGGATCTCGGCGTCGTCGGCGCGGTCGAGCAGGCCCCAGAGGCAGCCGGCCGCGAAGGCGTCGCCAGCTCCGGTAGTGTCGACGATATTGACCTGAATCGCGGGGGACGCCTCGATTCGATCGGGACGGATCGCGATCGCGCCGTTTGGACCACGGCTGAGGAAGATGACCTGGCAGGCGCTGGCTACGAGGTCGCGCTGCGCGATGGCAATCGCGTCGTCGAGGAAGTCAACACCGAGCAACGCGCGGAGCTCGCGCTCGTTTCCGGCCAGCGCGTCAAAGCGTAGCGCGTGCTGCCAGCCGGTGTCGTCCGGCAATCCAGCCAGATAGGTCATCGTGCCGAAGAGTTTCGTGCGCGGGCTGCGGTGGGCCGGGAGATCGAGGAAGAAGGAGCGCAGGCGCGGGTCATCCACATCGACCAGCACCCACTGGTGTTCCAGCATTTGGTCGATCGGAAGCGGATCGCCCATCAGCGGCTTGACGCCCTGGACCCAGTAGATTGTGCGATCCCGTTGGCCTGGCGGTCCAGACACGATGATGATGCCCGTGTCGGAACGCGCTCCGGGCCGGATGACCAACGCGCTGGTGTCGCAACCGCCTGTCCCGAGGGACTCGACGAGCGCGTATCCATGGGGATCGTCGCCGACGACTGACGCCAGCATGACGTCGACGCCGAGCTGGGCGAGGGCGTGGCATGTGTTGCCGGTCGTCCCGCCAGCTTGTTCAAGCTCGTGACGGACGATCGCGTATTCGCCGGGGCCGGGATAGTGGTCGGTGACGATGAACCGATCCCACGAGCAGAGCCCGATTGCGGCGACACCGTGACGCATCTGCTGCTGCCTTCCATAACGCGCCCGCGAGGGCTTGTCAGCTTCGAACGATAGCACAGTCAGACGCAGGGCCTGAACGATCCCGCGGGTACAATGACCGCGAAGAGGAGCAGGCAGCGATGGCGGACGAATCAATCGTCGTGGTCGAAGACGAGACGGACCTCGCGGACGCCCTGCGCTTCAATCTGGAGCGCCAGGGTTACCGGGTGACGGTGCTGCACGATGGCCACGACGCGGTGCGCGAGATCGAGCGGACGGCGCCCGATTTGATCATCCTGGACGTGATGCTGCCGGGGTTGGATGGGTTCGAGGTCTGCCGGCGGGTGCGGATGCGCTCGTCGACACCGATCCTGATGTTGACCGCGCGCGGCGAGGAAGTGGATCGCGTCCTCGGGCTGGAGATTGGCGCGGACGACTACCTGACCAAGCCGTTCAGCCTGCGCGAGCTTCAGGCGCGAGTGCGGGCGCTGTTGCGCCGGTCGGCAACGCGCGATCTGAACGAACGGCGCGAACAGCGACAGAGCGGCAACCTGCGCGTCGCGCCGGGCGAGCGCCGCGCTTGGGTTGATGAGGTCGAGCTGCGCCTGCGTCCACAGGAGTTTGACCTGCTGGCGTTCCTGTTGCGGAATCCATCGCTGGCGCTTACGCGGCAGCAGATCCTCGACGGCGCCTGGGGCAGCGACTTCGCCGGAGATGAGCGCACGGTTGATGTTCACGTCAAGGCGCTGCGCGAGGCGATCGAGGACGACCCTCGCGAACCAGAACGGATCGTGACCGTGCGCGGCGTCGGCTATCGGTTCGAGGGGTAGTCGAGTGCGTGATTTGTTCATCCAGTTCCTCGCGCCGGTGGTCGTGTTGCTGAGCGGGCTGGCGGCTGGGGAACTGGCTGGCACGGCGGGCTGGGGAAGCGTCGTCGGTGGCGCGCTGGCTGTGTTGGTCGCGGTCGGGTTCTCACATCGGACGGCTGGCAGGCTCACGCGGTTGGAGCGCGTTGCGAGGCGGGATTCCGGAGTCGATCCGACAGCCGAGTCGATCCGAGAAGTGCACGGACGGATCGACCACGCGCTCCAGATGGTCGCACAGCAGGTAGTCAAGGACGATCGAGAACGGCAGGTCGTCTCCCAGTTGTTGATGACACAGACCCAGGTCCTCGACCGGATGAACGACGGGCTGATGCGGGTTGCTGGAGATGGGCAGGTGACGTATGCGAACGTCGCGGCTGGGTCGCTGTTTGGTGGGCGAAACCCGACCGGGCGGACGTTCATGAGCGTCACTCGCGATCATGAGCTGTACCGCGCCTTGCGCGACTGTCTCGACAGCGGCGACGACCGACAGCACACCTTTGAGATCGCCGGCGAGGGCAGGCTGGTCAACGCAGTCGCGATCCGTCTGAGCGAGCGGCCGCCTGAGGCGTTGGTGATGCTGCGCGACATCACTGAGGTCAACCGGCTTCAGAACCTGCGCCGCGACTTCGTCTCAAATGTCTCGCACGAGTTACGGACACCGCTCTCGACGATAAAGATTCTGGCTGAAACGCTGCTCGAAATTCGTGGCGACGACGCCGAGGCGGCTGAGTATCTGCGCAAGATCGACGGCGAGGTCGACTCGATGGCGGCGCTGGTGCGCGATTTGCTCGAACTGACTCGGTTGGAGACGATGGGTGGCCGGCTGGCGTTGCGTGAGATCGACGCTGGACTGCTTGCACAGGATGTCCGCAGTCGCATGAAGCCGCTTGCGGAACGACACGATGTCTCGCTCGCAGTTGAGACGACCGACGCCGTCGGGACTGTCGTCGGAGACGAGCGGCGGCTGCACCAGGCATTGATCAATCTGATCACGAACGCCATCGTTCACACGCAGCCGGGTGGCACGGTGACGGTTGGCGCGAGCCGGGATGTCGGCGGCGTCCGCTTCTTCGTGCGCGACACCGGAGCCGGAATACCACCCGAGGATCTGCCGCGCATCTGGGAGCGATTTTTCAAGGCCGATCGGCGGCTGCGCCAGATTCTGACGAATCTGCTCTCCAATGCGGTGAAATTCACTGAGCGAG
>JBBECJ010000379.1:0-1995 GCA_040881885.1 Thermomicrobiales bacterium
TTTTCCGCCAGCAACATCGCCGCCATTGGCCGACCGACAACGGGACTTCGCCCGATGACGACGGCGTGCCTGCCTGCCAGCGGGATCCCATAGTGCTTCAGTAAGGCCATCCCCCCAGATGGAGTGGATGGCGCCAGCGCGTCGCGGTCGTCATGAAACAGACGGCCGGCGTTGTAGGTGGTGATGCCGTCAATGTCTTTCAGCGGATCGATCAGATCGGCAATTTCGACGCGCGCCAGGTGGGGAGGCAATGGCTGGAGGACAAGGATCCCGTGGATCGCGTCGTCAACGTTGAGCTCGATGATGGCGCAATTCAGCCTGCGCTGCTCGACAGTTGCCGGCAAGCTGACCACGCGAGTTGGAATCTCGACGCCGGCGCTGGCCTTGACGATTGCGTCGCGGTAAGCGTGGGCGCTTGGGTCGTCGCCAACCAACACGATCGCAAGTCCGGGCGTCACGGAATATACATTCTGGAATCGCTGCAACTCGTCACGGGCGCGCTCGCGCAACGCGCGCGCCACTGGACGGCCGTCAAGCCGTTCAGCGGGCACGGACTCGTCCGTCAGAACCAGTTCCAAGCATCATCACTCTCGTGCTCTCTTCAATCGCGATGGAACGTTGGACGACCTTCGACCTGAGCTCGGCTCGTCGTTCTTCCAGCCTTCGAACGACGACCGGATCGGAGCCGTTGGCATCGCCGAGCAGGGCGATATTCACCTCGGCGGTCAGCAGCGCCGCCCTGGCGGCGCCCTCGGCAAGGACCGCCGCGGCGCCGAGGTCGCTGACAGTGAAGCGGCTTGAGATTGGAAGCTGTGCCTCAACTACGTCGAGGAAGGACGCAATCCTCTCAGCCATCCGCAAGGGCGACTCGGCGGCGTTCGTCAGCGCCATCAGGTAGGCGTCGTTGCTCCCTCCGGCCTTGAGCGCGCGTTGCGCCGCCAACAGCTCCGCGAGTGTCGAGATGTCGTC
Source organism: Thermomicrobiales bacterium (assembly GCA_040881885.1). GTDB lineage: Bacteria > Chloroflexota > Chloroflexia > Thermomicrobiales > CFX8 > JBBECJ01. The sequence goes on from JBBECJ010000379.1 coordinate 970, forward strand.
GTCGGCGGATGCCAGGAACTCTTCGATTGCCGCTTCGGTTGTGGCGATTGCTAGTTGAATCCCCTCGCGGACGCTTGCGTTTGCCCGCCGCTTCACGTTCAAACGCAAAACCAGCAGCGCAGTCGCCGCGGCGCCGGCGGCTGTCACGGCCGCGACGCTTCCACCGCCGCAAAAGACGTCTGGATCGGCGGTCAGGTCGATGAACGCTCGCGTCGAGATGCCGGCGATGTTCTGCTGCATGGCTCGCTCCACCTACCGACCCCAAGCCTCGCTCGAACGGGATCGACCAGACTCATGTGACGGCGAAGTATAACAGGTGGCTTATCGCACACCCTTTGCACAGCCAGTGCAACGAAAGAGACGCAAACACGTCCCAAAGGCGTCTCAATGACCGGGAGTGTGGACAATCTTCGGAAGGGCTTGACCGGGTGTCACTTCGGTGTTAGTCTATACGGGACGACGACAGATGCGTTCGTTCGCACCAAACGGCTCAAGGGCGGGGCTGGGTCGCGTGGCAGATTGGATGATTGGGGTACGTTGAATGGATGATGTCCAACAGGCACGCGTTGAGCAGGCCGACTCGGTGACGTTCGCTCCGCTGCTTCGTGAGTACCGCGACCGGCGCCGCCTCTCGCAGAGCCGGCTGGCCGAGGCCGCCGGTTTCGACCACTCGTATGTGTCTCGGCTCGAAAGCGGGACGCGCATGCCGACCCGGGATGCCGTCACCAAGATCGCGGAGGCGATGGGTCTTGGCGAAGGTGAGCGCGACGCGCTGCTGGCCTCGGCGGGGTTCATGCCGGGCCGGATCGAGAACCTCTTCGCCAGCGAGCCGGTCCTCTCCGAGGTGCTCGGCCTGCTTCAGGATCGCGCCGTACCGTCCGACGTTCGCGATGATGTCCGCCACATGATTTCGCTGCTGGTTCGCCAGGCGCATCGCGCCGCGACCGCCCCCGGCCGGGTCAGCGTTCACCACGACTCAATCGCCGCCGCCTGATCCACCTCCGTCAAGGGCACGGATCGGGGGGG
>JBBECJ010000380.1:0-1993 GCA_040881885.1 Thermomicrobiales bacterium
GGCTGGCGTCAGCCCGCCCGGCCGTTGGAACCGCGAGGCACTGGTCGCCGATCTGCTGCTTGGCCGGATCGCGTCGCGCGAGGCGGCGGACGCTCGCGCCAGGCTGCTCGGCCTGGACCCCACCCAGCCTGCGCGGTTGGCGCTGTTTGTCACCAGTCAACCGGCCGAGCTCTCGCGCGTGCGCTCGTCGTTGGCCGACGAACGCGGGCGCGTCGCGGCGGCGCTCGGTGATGGCGAGTACGCGGTGTTGCTGACTGGACCTCCGGCGGTCAATGCCGAGTTCCGCGAAGTGAACGCGGCGCTGCGCGGGCTACGCACCCAGGATCCAACCGCGATCCTCATTCTGAGCGAGCTGTTGGCGGGCGTGTCGCGGGCGCCGGCCGCGCTCGCCCAGGCGCGGTTGCTCGTTCGGCTGGCGCGGACCGGCGCGATTGCTGGACCAGTCGTTCGCGCCGACGCGCACGACGCGGTCGGCGTCTTTGGGTTGCTGCTGCCGTTCGTCTCCGGGCCGGACATCGACATCGCCGAGGCTCGCCAGCGGATGACGGCGTTCGCGACTAGCCTGCTCGGGCCGCTTGAGGAGCACGATGGGCGGCGCGGGAGCGATCTGGTCGCGACCCTGGAGGCGTACCTGCAACTCGGCGGCGCCTTGGCGCAGGCCGCCGACCGCCTCGGCATCCACCGCAATACGCTGTCGTACCGCCTCGGACGGATCGCTGAACTGACAGGCCGCGACCTCAACGATCCCGGGACTCGCTTTCTGCTCCAGGCGGCTCTGATTGTCCGCGCGCTGGAACGGGCCGCGAGCGGCTAGTTCATTCGCAGCAAGGTGGTACGATCCGCGCTCGGATTCCTGCGTGCAGTGAAGAGGGAGAGATGAACGACGACAGACGCGCATTTCTGCGCCGGTTGCTCCAGACGGCCAGCCCATCGGGGTTCGAGGTCGAAGCCGCTCGCGTCTGGCGCTTGGAAGCCGAGACGTTCGCCGATGAGGTCAGCGTTGACTCCAATGGCACCTCGTTCGCGCGCCTGAAGGGCAATGGCCCGAAGGTGATGATCGAGGGCCACATCGACGAGATCGGCGTCATGGTCACGCACATCGACGACAACGGCTTCCTCTGGTTCAGCGCGATTGGTGGCTGGGACGACCAGGTGCTGGTCGGGCAACGGATCCGTGTCCTGGCCGAAGCCGGCCCGATCGTTGGAGTGGTAGGCAAGAAGCCCCGTCATCAGATGACGGAAGACGACATGAACAAGGTCTCGAAGATCCGTACGCTCTGGATCGACATTGGCGCGCAGGATGGCGACGACGCCCGATCGCGCGTCTCGATCGGCGACGCCGGCGTTATCGAGCAGCCACTGCTTGAGCTCGGCGCCGACCTGATCGCTTGCCGCGGCCTCGACAACCGCGTCGGCGCCGTCATCGCGCTTGAGGCATTGCGCTACCTGTCGCAGGCTGAGCGTCCGGCCGCCGATGTCTGGGCCGCCGCGCCCAGCCAGGAAGAGATCGGTTTCGGTGGCGCGAGGACAAGTGCCTTCGGGTTGGAGCCAGATGTTGCGATCGCGATCGACGTGACCCACGCGACCGATCATCCGGACGCCGACGTGCGCGGCAATGGACTTTGCAAGCTCGGCGGTGGACCGGCGCTGGCGCGCGGTTCGGCCGTCCACCCGGAGGTGAACCGGCGGCTGGTCGAGGCTGCCCGCGCGGAAGGCATCGCCTACACGCTCGAAGCAACTCCGCGCTCGACCGGCACCGATGCCGACGCGATCGCTTACGCGCGGGCCGGCGTCCCGACCGGCATCGTCTCGATCCCGAACCGTTACATGCACTCGCCGAGCGAGATGATCAGCTTGACCGACCTCGACAGTTGCGCCCGACTGATAGCCGCCTTCACCCGACGTTTAGGGCCGGAGCTGGATTTCCGGCGGACGTGACGGCCCTCACCCCCCAGCCCGCCACCCAGAGGGTACCCGGCCCAATCCTGGGCGA
>JBBECJ010000381.1:0-1988 GCA_040881885.1 Thermomicrobiales bacterium
GCTCCGACTACGTCCGAACCGCGCGGGCCAAGGGGCTGGCCGAGCGCAAGGTCATCCTCAAGCACGTCCTCAAGAACGCGCTGATTCCGGTCGTGACGCTGATTGGTCCGCTTTTCGCGGCCCTCGGAACCGGCTCATTCTTCGTCGAGCAGGTCTTCCGGGTGCCGGGCATCGGTGTCCACTTCGTGACGAGCATGTCCACGAAGGATCACCCGATGATCATGGCGGTTGTCCTGCTCTATGGTGGATTCCTGGCGGTCATGAACCTCGTCGTAGACATCATGTATGGCGTGATCGACCCGCGCATCCGCCTTAGCGGGAAGGACAATTAGCCGATGGCATCGACACCCGATAACGTCAGCCAGGCACAGCTCCTCTCCGAGGCCGCGGACGCCGCGCCAACCAGGCAGTCCAGCCTCTGGCGTGACGCATGGCACCGAATGGTTCGCAACAAACTGGCGGTGGTCGGCATGGTCATCGTCGCCGTCTTCGTGCTGACGGCCATCTTCGCGCCGTTGATCGCCCCCTACGGCGACCGCGAAGTCGTTCACTTCACCCTGAAGGAGTCCAAACCGTCCTGGCACTTCCCGATGGGCATCGACCAGAACGGGCGCGACGTGTTCAGCCGGCTGGTCTATGGCGCGCGGGTCTCGCTGCTGGTTGGCGTCGTCGCTCAGTTGATCGTGCTCGCCATCGGCGTGCCGATCGGCGCGATCGCCGGCTTCTATTCGGGCCGGGTCGACAACGCGCTCATGCGCACGGTTGACGTGTTCTACGCCATCCCGCAACTCCTGCTCGTCCTGCTGCTCGTGAACATGCTTGGGCCGGGGATGAAGAACATCTTCATCGCGATCGGTGTGACGGGTTGGGTCACGATGGCGCGCCTTGTTCGTGGCGTCATGCTCTCGAACCGCGAGCAGGAGTATGTCAAGGCGGCCAGAGTGGCGGGCGCCGGCAGCGGCTACATCATCATGCGCCACATGTTGCCGAATAGCCTGACCCCTATCGTGGTTGCGCTGACGTTCGGCATCCCACAGGCGATCTTCATCGAGGCGTCGCTTTCGTTCATCGGCGTTGGAATCCGTCCGCCCCAACCAAGCTGGGGCCAGATGGTCGGCGCTGGTCAAGCCTACATCCAGTCGGTACCACATCTGCTGCTCTTCCCGTGTCTCGCGATCGCGATGACAATGCTTGCCTTCACTTTTCTTGGTGACGGGCTGCGCGACGCGCTCGACGTGCGCATGAACGAATAGGTCGAGGGAAGCAGAACACGGCGGTTCGTCACTTGACAGATGAGGATGCCGTTCCCAATCATCGCAACTCGGACAGGGAGATGAGTCAGATGGATGCGGGCGGGCGATCCGATACAGTCAGGAGCGGGGAAGACAGTGGCCAGGAACGTCCTCGAGGTCAATAACCTCAAGACACAGTTTTTCACGCGCGCCGGGATCGTCTACGCCGTTGATGGCGTTTCGTTCCACGTCGGCGAAGGCGAGACGCTTGGTATCGTGGGAGAGTCCGGCTGCGGCAAGAGCGTGACCGCTACCTCGGTCATGCGGCTGATCCCCAGTCCGCCCGGCCGGATCGTCGATGGCGAGATCCTGCTCGACGACGGCAAGCAGCGGGTCGACATCCTGACGCTGGACGACAGCGAGATGCGCCACGTGCGCGGCAACAAGATCGCGATGATCTTCCAGGACCCGATGACCTCGCTCAACCCGGTCCTTACCGTCGGCGACCAGATCACCGAGCCACTGATGCTGCATCTGGAAATGTCCAAGCGTGAGGCTGACGCCCGCGCAGTCGAACTGCTCCAGCGCGTCGGAATTCCCGGCGCCGAGGACCGCATGCGCGCCTATCCGCACCAGTTTTCGGGTGGCATGCGCCAGCGGGTGATGATCGCGATCGCGCTCTCGTGTAACCCGAAGGTGCTGATCGCGGACGAGCCGACGACGGCGCTCGACGTGACGATCCAGGCGCAGATCCTC
>JBBECJ010000382.1:0-1983 GCA_040881885.1 Thermomicrobiales bacterium
AAGGGAGGGGCTTTAAATTCGTGCGGCCAAAAGCCCCTCCCTTTTCAGGCCGGGTACCCTCTGGGTGGCGGTTGGGGAGGGGTTCGTCACGCGTCCTCCTCGTCCAACGTCGCTTGATATGGGCGCGAGAGGCTCGCGTAGTAGTCCGCCCGCAGGTGATGGATGATACGGCCGGCGTCGGTCTCGACCAGCCAACGCTCATTGAAGGCTTCGTCGAGCGCGACGACGGAGAGCGGCTGGGCGATGAAGAGGTCGTGGTCGCCGAAGGCGGTCCGGTTGACGACGCCGCACTCGATGTGCGCCACGCACTCGCCGACCAGCGGCAATTCGAGCTGCGTCGCGTCTACCGGCGTCAGCCCGGCGGCGACGAACTTGTCGCCGGACCGGCCGGTCAGCATGCCGCAGGCATGGACGGCGCCGAGCAGATCGGCGTTGGGAATGTTGATCGCGAAGAACTCGCTCTTGCTGACGTACTCGTGCGTCAGCCGCCCAGGATGGATCGCGACCGCCAACAGCGGCGGATCGAGGCTGGCCGGCATCATCCAGGCAGCTGTCATGACGTTGTCCGCCGATCGGAAGCGGCTGGTGATCAGCCCGACCGGCCCAGGCTGGAGCAAACGGGTCGCGTCACGGATGTCACATTCGAGCTTGGATGCCATCGCCCTCACCCCTCCACCCGTTGCGACGGGTACCCGGCCCTCTCCCAATGCTGGGAGAGGGGGAGCTTGTATCGAGATCGAACGTTCCTCTTCTACTCCCCCTCTCCCAGTCCTGGGAGAGGGGGTTGGGGGGTGAGGGCCGTTTCCCCCAGCACACTCTGATACACACGATACGTCGCCGCCGCCACTTGCGCCTGCGTGTAGTGGCCGAGGACGCGCTGGCGGCCGGCGAGGCCAAGTTGGCGGGTCCGTTCGGGATCGTCGATCAGCGACTGGATGCGGGCGGCGAGGGCGCGGCTATCGCCCTCGGGGAAAACGAGGTCCGGGTTGCCGATGACGCGCTGAATTTCGCCGGAGTCGGAGCCGATGACCGGCGTCTGGCAGGCCATCGCCTCGATGATGACCCGTCCGAACTGCTCTTTCCAGTTCGGGCGGGTGCGCGACGGGACGACGACGACATCCAGTTCGGCCAGGAAATCGGGAATCGTCTCGGCCGGGATCGGGCCACGGAACTCGACCCGTTCGACGACGCCGAGGCGTTGCGCCAGCTCGCGCAACGACGCCAGGCTCTCTCCCGAGCCGACGATGACAGTGCGAGCAGTCGACGGAAGATGCGCGACGGCCTCGATCAGGGTGTCGATCCCCTTTTCCGGGACGAGCCGCCCGTAGTAGCCGATCGTGAAGGCGCTGCTGGCAGGTGGCCGTTGGCGCGGGGAGAATATCTCCGGGTCGACGCCAAATTGCGGGATGACCTCAATCGGCTGCTCGAACCCCTTCCTGCGCAGGACGCGCCTGGCGTCCTCGTTGCCGGCCAGGGCGGCGCTGGCGCGCGAGTAGCTGTAGCGCTCGAAGAGGGAGAACGGCGGCGGATAGCGCCGGTCGAGGTTCTGCCAGGTGAAGAAGATCGTCCGCGCCTTCGCGCGCCGCGCCAGCCGCGTCGCCTGGGCGCAGACAAGGTTGTACGGCTCCTCGTCAATGTGAACGAGGTCGGGCTTGAAGCGGCGCATCTGCTTCGCGAGGCCGGGATAATAGTGGAGATGGTGCCGGCCATTGAAGCGCATCTCCTCGACCGCCAGATCGTAGCCATTGGTGAACATGCGCTTGAGCGGAATCGCGCCGACCCGACTCTCCGACCAGAACGGCGGGACGATCGCCAGCAACTCCAGATCCGGCAGCGCCGCCAGTTCCTCCAACTTCTTCTGGTAGACGCCCGTCACCAGCGCCTTCGAGACCATCAGGACTCGCATCAGTAGCGTCCCGATCCTCGTAGGGGCCGCGTCCTGTACCGGCCCATGCCGTGAGGCATCCGGTCTGACACATGGGT
>JBBECJ010000383.1:0-12515 GCA_040881885.1 Thermomicrobiales bacterium
TGCCATCCGGTTGACGGCCACGGTCAGCTCCGCGAAGGTCAGACTACCGGTCGCGCCGTCCTCGCCTTCCCAACGGATTGCGACCTCCTCCGCTCGTTGCGGCAGCCAGCGGTCAACCGCGCTCGTGACGTAGTTCATCCGCCCACCGCTGAACCAGCGCGGCCACTCGGGACCATCGCGCAAATCGAGGACGGTCTCGTATGGACGCGTCCAAACTAGCCCAAGCTCATCGGATACCGCGCCCCAGAACCACTCCGGGTCGGCAGCGGCGCGCTCAACGAGGCGGTTCCAGCCGTCCAGCCCGTGCCGGCGCGCGAAGGCCAGCGCGCGGCTGCGTTCGAGTTGTGCCGGGCCAGGCTGCCAGACGACCGGCTGGGCGGAAAGATCGGCATTCGGCTCGGCGTGCATTGCAACGCTCCCTCTGTAGTCCGGGGCCGGTATTCGCGATCTAGATTGTGGTCGCAGAGGGCGCTGGCGGTCAACTCAGTTCCGCGCTGGCGTTGACGCTGTTCCTGCCGCTAGACTCACTGTTCGGAGGACGTCACGACACCGCCTGACGGGACAGGCGTCAAAGTGACACGAAAGGAACCCGAATGAGCGTGGATTCTCCGCGAGCGGCCCAGAAGTTTGCGTGCTCGAACTGTGGCGCGACGATGTCGTTCGACGCCGGCAGCCAGACATTGCGCTGTCCGTTCTGCGGAACACAAATGGCGGTCCGCGCGACAGGCGCCGCCGTCCCAACAATCGACGCGCCACAGTTCGTCCTGCCATTCACTCTCGACAAGGGCGCCTCGATCGAGAAGGTACGCGACTGGCTCGGCGATTCGTTCTTCGCGCCAGGCGATCTCAAAAGCCGCTCGGCGCTCGATCGTGGGCAGGGCACGTATGTGCCGTTCTGGCGCTTTGACGCCGATTGCGAGTCGGATTGGGAAGGCGAGGTCTCCCAGACGCAGACGCGTCACGTCGTGCGTAACTTCACGGGTTCCGACGGCAAGCAGGAACGGCGGATGATCGACGAGGAGTACAAGACCTGGCATCCACGCGGCGGGTCGCACAGCGGCCACCACCGGACGCATGTCTGCGCGTCGCATGGGCTCACGCAGGCCGAGGCAGACCGGTTGATGCCTTTCCCTGAGGAAGGGATGCGCACCTTCTCGACTGATCTGCTCGTCGGCTACGCGGCGGAGGAACCTGGTGTCGATGAGCGGGGGGCATGGGAAACGGGCGAAACACGCGTTCGCGAGATGGAGCGCGGCGAGTGCAAGGCGCAGGTCGAGCGGCTGACCAAGGTTGACACGAACATCAGCAACCGCCAGACGGCTGTCTGCTACCTGCCGGTCTGGCTCTATGGCTACAAGTATGGCGGCAAACAGTTCCGCGTGCTCGTCAATGGCCATACCGGCGAGATCGTCGGCGACCGCCCGGTCTCGAAGATGAAGGTCTGGCTAGTTGTTGGCGTGATCGCCCTCGCCGTCCTCGCGATCGTGCTGCTGATCTGGCTGCTGTAGCCGCGACCCAGGCAATCAGCAAACCGCGCCGCCGGGCAGGGTTCCGGCGGCGCGGCGGGGTGTGGGGAGGAGGACCGGATGGATCAGTCGCCGGCGGCGAGCGAATCGGGGTCGTCGGTGTCGTCGGAACCGGCCGGCGCCTCATAAATTGCCTCGCCGCGATGCAGGCGGATGGCCGTCTTCGCGGTTTGCAGCATCGCGCGTGACGTCGGCGCGTGGGCGGCCAGATAGCGGGAGACCGCCACGAGCACCCGATTGGCAGCCACCGGATCGTCGTCGTTCAGTTCGTTGAAGAGCGCCGTCCCCGCCTCAAGCATCTGGTACGAGTGAAACTCCCCGTCCTCGCGCAACAGGACATGACCCAACGTTGCGATCAGCGGAGCCGGGTCGTGACCGAGGCTCAGGTAGCGATGGACGACAAGCGCGGCTTCGTTGACGCGCTGCTCCTGGTCGGTCAGTTCCAACAACCGTGTGAGCAGCGTGCCGGCCTCCATCGGCTCATTGTCTACCCGCCGGTGCTCCGGCAACCGCGCTGCCGGCATATTCAGGAAGCGGTCCAGATAGAGCCGCATGGCGCCGTGGAAGATGCCACGCGCCAGTTCCGGCGACGGCGCGCGCCGCATCGACGCGTGCAGCGCGTTGGCGTAGGTAAACGTGTGCAGAACAGTGATCCAGTCGCTGAACTCGTTGGAGGTGTGGAACTTTGCGACCCGTAGCGCCGCCGCGTACGACAGCGTTTGCGTCACGCTCGTCAGCGGTGTTCCGGTTCGCAGCGCTTCGAGGATTGACGCAGCGCTCGCGTACGGGTCGTCGCCGAGCAGGGTATCGGCCATCCGCTCGCGGCCAGACCAGCCGTTGTCACGCGACGCGGCCAGCGCGCCGTCAATTTCGTTGACGCTCTCCTCGACCAGCCGGACGAGGTCGATCGGGTGGCGCCAGTTGTTGAGCTCCTCCGAGCGGGTCGCGTTCGTGACCGATGGGATGACGCTCGGCAGAATCTCGCTGGCCCGCTCCCAGCCGACGCGGTCGAGCATCTCGCTGGCCTTGTTGATGAAGTCGAGCGTATGACCGCCGTCGAGGAACAGATGATCGGTCGCCGCCGCCAGCAGCATGTCGGCCAGCGCGGAGGAGTCCATGCCGGCATTGATCGCCGTCAGCAGTGCCCGTTCGGCTCCGTCCCGGTCGCGCACTTCGACGAAGCCGCGCAGCCAGCTCTTCAGCCGCTCCGGGGCGATGTCGCGCGTCGGCAGTTCATCGAGCTGGAAGTGCGGCGCCTGGCCCGCGCAGTCGCCGGCCACTCGCACCAGCCCGTGATACAGTGCCAACACTTGGTCCTCGGCGTTAAGGTGGGGCAGCATGTTGGTCATCGCCGATAGGATCGTCTGGCCGGAGAACCAGCCCGGCTCGCGATAGCGTGCTCCGAACGTCCCGCCGACCTCGACCACCTCGCCCGGGTCGACGCCGCTATCAACGAGCGCGAGGACTGACTTGATCGTCAGCAGGTTGAGGTTCTGCTCCATGCCGTCGCGCAGACGGCTCTTCCAGCGTGTCCGCGCGTCCTCGACTGGTGGCGCTGGATCGACGAAGACGACGCCATCCTCGACGACTACAGGATAGGTGCGCACATCGTCCGCCCACGGGTCGAACGTCCCGCCGCTCTCCAGGTCGAAGCGCGCGTGGTGCCAGTGGCAGGTCAGGATTCCGTCGCGGACGCTCCCCTTGTGCAGCGGGAAACCCATGTGTGGACAGCGGTTGTCAACCGCGTACGGCTGTCCCTCGCTAATGAAGACCGCGATGTCGTGTCGCCCGCCCGAGACGACCGTCGGGCTCTCGATCTCCAAAAGCCTGCCGACCCGCACCAGATTCGCGGTTGTCGCTGCCGTTGCCGTCATCCGATTCCTTCTTTCTGTGATGCCAGGATCCTGCGCTGATGAATGTCATCGTAGTGTTGTCACCGCGGCACGTCATCGGAAGAATGTCGTATGCGCTGCTTGCGACCTCATGCGTCTTCCCGTACTCTCGCACCGCACGCGAGAACGAGGGAGGGAGCAACCGATGCCGGAACTCACCAACGCTGATGTCGTGGTCCGTGAACTGATGGGCCGCGGGATCGACACTATCTTCACCGTCTCCGGCAACCAGATCCTGCCGGTGATCGACGCCGCGGGAAGAGCGCGCCTGCGACTCGTGCACATGCGTCATGAGACCGCTGCTGTATACGCCGCGATTGCCTCCTCGGAAATGACCGGCCAGATGAGCGTCGCCCTCGTCTCAGCCGGACCCGGCTTTCTCGCCTCGCTCCAGGGACTCGGCGTCGCGAAAAGTATGGAGCTACCGGTCCTGCTCCTGAGCGGCGACGCTCCTGTCAATCAGCGCGGGCTGGGCGCGTTCCAGGAACTCGACCAACGGACAATCGCGTCTGCCACCTGTAAAGGGTCGTTCGAGTTGACGCAGGACGCTATCCGCTCGGTGTTTGACGCCTGCGGATTAGCGGTCAGCGGGATTCCGGGTCCAACACACCTGTCACTGCCCGCCGACCTGCTCGCAGCGCCCGCCAGTCGCGGGAAGTCGGACCTGCGGGAAGCGGGCCCGTCACTACTCGACGAGGATGTTCCGCGCCGACTGGATGAGATTGCGGTTTTGCTCAGCAATGCCGAGCGACCGCTTGTCTTTGCGCGGCCCGCGGCGGCGCGCCCGGTTCGAGAATCCGAGTTAAGCAAATTGACCGACGCGCTCGGCGTTGGCTCGGTGGTCACCGAATCGCCGCGTGGACTCAGTGATCTCAAGTACGCCGAGATCTTTGCCCGGATGAAGGACTCCGACTGCCTGTTGCTGGTAGGACCGGCCGACTTCGCCGCCGGTTTCCTGAATCAGGCGACGATAGGGAACCCACGTCATGTCATACAGATTGACGAGCATCGAGACCCGACCCCGCACCGGGTCGATCACCTGTATGTCCACTCAGAGGCACAAGCTGCGCTTCGCTACCTGGCAGGCCGCATCGTTCGGCAAAAACCGGTCGATCCCGGCTGGGCTGCCCTCTGGCCAATCTCCGCTCCACTGCCCGCTCCGGCTCAAACAGCCGAAGGGATGCACCCGCTCGCCGTCAGCGAGGCGTTGCGCGTTGTCCTCCATCCGGACGACACCGTCATTCTTGATGGCGGCGAGTTCTGCCAGTGGATCCGCTACGGCCTGCGCGACCTACCCAACCGCATCCTCTGGAACGGCAAGCTCGGCGCGATCGGTGGCAGCATTCCGATGGCGATCGGCGCTTCGGCGTCCGCCACGGCCGGCCGCATCTTTGCGGTCCTCGGGGACGGTTCAGCCGGCTACCACCTCTCCGAGTTCGAGACCGCCGCCCGCGAGAACCTCGTTTTCACAGCTATCATCGGCAACGACGCGCGCTGGGCTGCCGAGTGGCACATGCAGATCGAACGCTATGGACCCGACCGCGCGTTCTCGACAGAACTGACGCCCGCCCGTTACGACCTCGCCGCTCAGGGCTACGGTGGCGCCGGCGCGCTGGTCGACAATCGCGCGGCGTTGGATGACGCGCTCGAGGCGGCGCTCGCGTCTCCGATTGCCACCTGCGTCAACGCGTTCGTCGCGCCGGCGCGGAGTCCAGCTGTCGTTACGCACTGAGCCGTGCCCGACGCGGATGGCCTGCCTTGACGCCGCTGGCGCCTCCACGTACGATCGTTCGCGAGTGTGTGAGTTGCACGGGTCTGTGCCTGGGACGACGGCGTGTCGGTCGAGCTGCTCGGCGGTGTCACGCGATGCCTCAATGTGACGGATTCCGTCCCGATAGATGGTGCATTCAGGCATGGAACTGTCCGACAAGGAACTGCGGCGCGGGTTCTTCATTCTGGCGCTGACGGCGTTCTCGGTGAGCCTCTCGATGGGCTTGCAGCAGTCAATTTCCCCGAATTTTTACCGCGAAACAATCGGCATGGACGGCGCTCAGAACGGGTATCTGGTCGCCTTCCGCGAGATTCCAGGTTTCCTGCTCGCGTTCGTCGCGGCGCTGCTGCTGCGGCTCGGAATGGCGCGCGCGACCGGCCTGGCGCTACTGATCATGGGCGTCGGCTACGCGTCGTTCTCGTTCGGCTACTCCTTCACGGCCATCATCGTCTCGTCGGTGATCGGCAGCATCGGCTTCCACTCGTGGCTGCAAATGCAGTACGCGCTCGGCCTGAGCCTCGCTCGGTCTGGCGAGGAAGGCAGTGTCCTGGGCCGGGTCAGTTCGATCGGCTTCTCCGGGCGAATGCTCGGGATGATCGGCGTCCTGATCGTCCTCCAGGTAGTGGGCTACCTGGCCGGCGCGAAGGAAGAGTGGCAGGGAACGGTCTTCCGGGCGCTCTTCATCGTCTGTGGCGTCTCGGCGGTCGTCGGCGGAATCACGATCCTGCGCTTTCCGGCGCCGCCGAACGAGCGTGCAGTTGCGCGCGCGGCGCCGAAAATCACGCTGCGTCGCGACTACTGGCTGTATTACCTGCTCTCGTTTCTCGACGGTTGCCGAATGGAGATCTACTTCGCGTTCGCGCCGTTCGTGCTGGTCGAGGAATTCGGCGTCAGCGCGACCGCGATCACGATCCTGTTGATCTGCGCCGGACTGCTCAACTGGCGGACCGCAGGCTGGATCGGCCGGCTGATCGACAAGCATGGCGAGAAGCGGATGCTGACGATCAACTACTGCGGCCACTTTGTCGTCTTCCTCGGCTTTGCGCTGGCCCAGAATGTCTGGCTACTGTATGCCTTTTACCTGGGCTACAACTTCCTGTTCACCTTCTCGATCGGGACCACCACCTACCTGCGCAAGATCGCCCGCAAGGACGACATCGCGCCGAGCCTGGCGATGGGCGTCTCCTGGGCGCACGTTGCGGCGGTCGCCGTCCCGGTCGTTGGGGCGGCACTCTGGACGCAGCTTGGTTACCAGTTCCCGTTCCTGTTCGGCACGTCATTCGTGCTGCTGAGCATCTGGTTCACTCGCAAGATCGATGTTCCGCGCCAGCGTTTGCAGGAGCCAGCGTCGATCCAGCTCGCGAGCGCCCCGGCAGGCGATGGCTAGGCTGTTGCTCTGGCGCGCCGGCTGCCGCCGATCAGAACGAGGCTATCGCACGGCGTTGGTCATCCGGTCCGCTGCTGTCTCGGCGATCTCCTCGGCGTCTTCGTCGACCAGGGCGTCGGGATCGGTGTAAATCAGGGTCGTCAGCACGTCGCCGTCGAGTATGACGATCCAGTAGCCTTCGACTGCGGCTCCACTATTTTCGAAGGTGAAGCGGACGGCGAATGATTCGTCGCCGAGGGCCGGAAACTCGTCCGCCGGCGCCAGCGTGACATCGAAGGCGCCGCTGGTGAACTGGTCGCAGGATGCCGATTCCTGCTCGTAGTCGAAGGCGTCACTGCCGAGCCCTGTCGGGTACAAGACCAGCAATTGCAAGATTGTCGCGCTCTCCGCGACGAAACCTTCGTAGAGTTCGACCCCGACACGCGCGATCGCTTCGTCGTGATCCGGAAACAATTCCTCGTCACACAAGCCGGTCCAACTCTCAGGTTCGGATCGGTGTGCCGGCCGGGGCTGGTCCCATTCGTCGCTCAGATCGTCGAGGGTCAGCAGTCCTGCCATCGCTGCGGACTCGTCGTCGGTCACGTCGCTGCCGGTTCCCGCCAATCCTTCAATCTTGCCCGCCGCAAGATTCGCAATCTGGCTGGAGAATTCAGGATCGTAGCCGTCAAGCTCCAGCGTCGTCACGATCGCAACGAACCCGTTGACGCGCACGAAGAAGAAGTCCCCCTCCAGTCGTCGGGAGTCCTCCACCTCGAACGCGACGTGGAGCGCGTGCGAGTCATCGCCGAGATCGGGCGCTTCGGCCTGAGAGACCTCAAAGACGGTGCCGGAATCATCGGTCCACTCGGAACAGGTGGCCGTGTCGCGTATGTACTCCATCGCCTGGACGGCGATGTCCTCGAGGAACTCGGTGATGCCTTCGACGACGAACCGCTCGCCGTCCACGGATTGGTACTCGACTTCGACCGCGGCGACGCGCTCTTCCGCGAGCGGGAAGCTCGGCGCGTCGCAGATGCCTGGTCCGCCGCTGACTTCAGGCGCTTCGAGACTAGTCTGGGTCCAGGAGCCAGGCAATTCGCTGGCGGCAAGCAGCAGATCGATCAACGCTCCTTCCCTGTCGGTGAACGTGTTGGGTTCCGGGCTGCCGCTTGCGGTCGTTGCCTCGGCGCTTGTCGTCGGCGTAAGCGCAATGGCGGGTGTCGTGCCGGCCGCTTTTGGCGTGGACGCCGGCGTCGCGTCGTCCGGGCTGTCGTCACCTCCGCCGCACGCGATGACCGCAACTGATAGTAGTACCGCAAGGAAAAATGCCGGGAACATCCGTATCATAGGTGGTGAGTCCTAGTGTTCAACCAGTGACAATCCGCAGTGATAAAGTAAGCCACGATTGACCTCCCTACGACGACTATCGTTCTGTCACGAACGCGTTGACGACGGCCCGCCGCGATAGTAGGCTGGCGGCGCGAACGACATCATCATCGCGACCCACTCCGTCACCGGCCTCAGCCGGCTCTCGTCAAGGAGACCTCGTAACAATGGCCAGCCAGTCACGTCACGCGGCGTCAGCGGCTCCGGTGTCGTCCGACGAGGTCCATGCCACGCGCCAGCCCACCGAGCGGGCGCGGACGCTGCCGGGCTGCGTCTACCATGATCCATCCGTCTTTGCCTGGGAGCACGAGCAGTGGTTCAGTCGTGACTGGCTCTTCGTCGGGCGCGAGGATGATGCTCCTGAGCGAGGCAGCTATTTTCGGACGGAGGTTGCCGGGGAGGCCGTCGTCGTCGTGCGCGGCAACGATGGCACGTTGCGCGCGTTCCACAACGTCTGCCGTCACCGCGGTTCCAGGATCGTTGAGGAGGACTCGGGACGGCTGGCGCGCTTCCAGTGTCCCTACCACGCCTGGATCTACGACCTGGAGGGGAATCTCCGCCCACCTCGGCACACCGAGACCCTCGAAGATTTCTCATGCGAGGCATTCAGCCTGTTTCCAGTGCGTTGTGAAACGTGGAACGGATTCGTCTTCCTGAACCTGGACGCCGGCGCTCCGTCGCTGGCCGATCACCTGGGCGAGTTCCCGACCCACTTCGAGCGATTCCCACTTCGCGATCTGCGACGCGCCAAGCGCATGGAATACGAGGTGCGCGCCAACTGGAAGGCGCTGATGGAGAACTATGCCGAGTGCTATCACTGTCCCGGCGTTCATCCGTTGCTCAACCAGCTAACACCCTACAACCTGGGCGGCTATCTGCCCGGAGCGGGAGAGTGGGCTGGAAGCTGGATGGAGCTGACCGGCGACTTCGAGACGCTCTCGACAGACGGCTACCGGCACGGGCGCTCAGCGATCCCCGGCATGTCCGAAGTCGATCTCAGACGCGTCTACTACGCGTGGATCTGGCCGAATCTGCTCTTCAGCCTGCACCCTGATTATCTGATGACGCACCAGGTCCGGCCATCTGACGCCGAGCATTCGACGGTGATCTGTGAACTCTACTTTCATCCCGAGACGATAGAGCAGCCGGGCTTCGATGTGACCGGTCCAGCCGAGTTCTGGGACCTCACCAACCGGCAGGACTGGCACGTCTGCGAACTCCAACAGGCCGGCACGGGATCACGCGCCTACGTACCCGGTCGTTACGCCGCGATCGAGCGGATGGTCCACTCCTTCGACGCCCGCGTCGCCGACCGATATGCGGGAGACGGCGTCCGCACCGACGTCGCGCGGCCAGCAGTCAAGGAGTGGGGGATACGACGCGCGAAACGTGAGGAGCGCGAACTCCGATCCGCGGATTGAACTTGTGATTTGTGCCGTGTTCGCGCTTGTCACACGCAACGGATGGAGTAAGCAGTGCCTGCCAGAAAGCACACCCCGTACTACCACAAGTTCATCGAGCTCGGCGCCGAGATCGTTGACCGGATCGGATTTGACACAGCGGCTCGCTTCACGACGATCGAAGACGAGCACCGAGCCACCCGCGAAGCAGCCGGACTCTACGATGTTTACTACCAGGGTCCGCTCGATCTGAAAGGGCCGGACGCAGCTGCCTTGCTCCAGCGGCTGCTGGTGAACGACATCGAGAGGATCGGGGATGGTGGCGTGCTCTATTCGTCAATGTGTAACGAGCAGGGCGGGATGCTGGATGACATGACCGTCTACCGGTTGAGTCCGGAGCACTACTGGATCGTCTCAACTCCGTCGCGGGCCGCATTGATCGAGCAGTGGGTCACCGAGCACGCGCGTGGATTGCACGCGTATGTCACCAACTGCGTCTCCGGGACAGCCTACATTTCCTTGCAGGGGCCGAAGTCACGCGACATCCTCGGCCGACTTACCGACGCGGACCTCTCGACCGGCGCGCTGCCCTACTTCAGCTTCACTCAGACTGACGTTGCCGAGGTTCCAACGCTGCTGTCGCGCACCGGATACTCGGGCGAGCTCGGCTACGAACTCTATTATCCCCGCGACTATGCCGAGCACATCTGGGACAGCCTGCTCGCCGCCGGCAGCGAGGATGGGCTGAAGCCATGTGGATTGGGCGCGTTGCGTTCGGTCCGGATGGAGAAGAAGTACCCGCTATATGGACTTGACCTGACCGAAGGCAACTCGCCCTATGAGGCCGGCCTCGGCTGGACCGTTCGCCTCAAGGCTGGAGAGTTCATCGGGCGAGACGCTCTCGCACGGCAGAATGAGCAAGGTGTCGAGCGCCAACTGGTGGGAATTGAACTGGCAGGCATTGATTTCCTGCCTGTGCCCGGCGATGCAATCGTCCATGACGGCGATGTGGTTGGACACGTCACCTCATCCGATAGAGGATTTCATCTTGGCGTAAGTCTGCTTATGGGATATGTCGCCACAGGTATTGCTGTACCAGACATGCGGGTGAACATCACCTCAACCGCAACCGGAGAGGACTACGCAGGCGTCGTCCACACGCGCGCCTTTTACGATCCGGAGATGTCACGCGTGAAGGTCTAATCGTTGACGTGCCCCAACCCGTTTAGACCGTCTGCGATGGCCTGTTACTGGTTTGGCCTCGTTAGCCAGGCGGCGAATGCAAGAACCGCGATCATCGCGAAGCTGACAATCATGCCGTTGGTTTTGCCAAATCGCGCCCGAAGTGGCGCCGCCGTTCCGATCGCAAGCATTGCGGCGACACCGATGATCGGATGCTCCCAGCCGGCACGGCGCCCATCCAGCAGCATTGCCACTCCGAGGCCCGCCTGAAGAGCCAACAGGCCATGGGCCACGCCGGTTAACCAACCAGGAACGTCCCTCCCCCGACGGCTCATGACGTAGACGACTGCGATCACGATGATGTAAATGAGGAAGAGTCCCTCACCGATCCCACGATGTAGTTCGAACACCCGTCTCACTCCCTTCGTCCGATGCTCCGGACAAACGCCCGGCCGTCGTGTTGGCTGTAGCGTACTCGACCGGCTGACGCGCGAACATAGCTGCGTGCTTTGGCGACCGGGCGCTCGTCGCCTACACTGCCTCGTGGTCGAATGCGGAAGACATTGGAACGGTGTGTCAGATGCCTCAGACGAACGCCGAAATCGCCGACATGTTGCGCGCCAACGCTGATCTGATGGAGATCGCGGGCGAGAATCAGTTTCGAGTCAACGCGTTCCGCAGGGCGGCCGACGCCGTCCGAGGGCACGACCGCGCGCTGACAACTCAGGCAGATTTGACGGCAATTCCCGGCGTTGGAGCGGGCATCGCCGCTGTGCTCCGCGAGATCCTGGCAACCGGTACGTTTGCTTCATTTGAGGAGTTGCAGGAACAGCTTCCCGGCTCGCTGCTCGCGCTGCTCGACATCCCTGGCATAGGCGCAAAGACGGCCGCACGTATGTACCGTGAGTTGAACATCACGTCACTCACAGACCTCGAGGACGCAGTTCGAAGTGGACGGCTTGCAACGCTCAAGGGAATGGGTCCGAAGGCCCAGGAGCGAATTTCCGAGGGGCTCGTTTTCGTCCAGCGCCGTTCAGGACGGACATCAATTGGGATGGCGTTTCCGTTAGCCTACCGCCTCGCCGAGCGACTCTCGTCCATCACCGGCAGTCCCGTCCATGTCGCCGGCTCGGTGCGGCGAATGTGTCCAACTGTTGGCAACATCGACCTGCTAGCGGTCGGCGACGACGTTCAAGCGACGCTCAATACGGTGGCGGGCATGCCGGATGTCGCGCGAGAGACCGAACGGATCGGGGAAACCGCGACGTTCGAGATGCATCAGGGGGTGACACTACGTGTCCGCGTGACGCCTGCCACGCGCGCCGGCAGCACGTTGATCGCGATGACCGGCTCGACAGCGCATCTACTTCGTCTGGGCGGTCCGAACGCGCTGCCGGACGCCGCCAGTGAAGCCGAGTTCTACGCCGCGCTGGGACTCCCCTTCATCGCGCCAGAGCTTCGCGAGGATCGCGGTGAGGTAGAGGCGGCCCGCGAGGATCGGCTGCCGAGGTTGATCGAGCTCGCCGATCTGCGCGGCGATCTGCACCTGCACACGACCTGGTCGGACGGAGGCGCGACGCCACTGGAGATGGCGATCGCCGCGGCTCAACGGGGGTACCAATACCTGGCGATCACCGACCATTCCGGCGGCCTGGGAATCGCGGGAGGGCTGAAGCCGGAGCGCCTGGCCGAGCAGCGCGTCGAAATTGACGGTCTGTTCGATCGTTCGCCTGTCCGGCTGCTGGCCGGATCAGAGGTCGAAGTCCACCGCGACGGCAAACTCGACTTCAACGACGACGTTCTGGCCGGGCTGGACCTCGTCGTGGCGGCGCTGCATTCGGGGCTGCGCCAACCAGAGGCGGAGTTCACAGACCGCCTCTGCGCGACGGTTCGGAACCCCCACACCGACATCATCGCCCACCCCACCGGGCGGCTCGTGGAGCGGCGGCAGGGCGCGGACATTGACTGGCCGCGAGTCTTCGCCGCCGCCCG